>NZ_JBFAOJ010000075.1:0-50034 GCF_040675205.1 Streptosporangium sp. NPDC049644
TGTCGGGCACCGGCTACACGGCAGGTGGAGAGACGCTCAGCGTGGTGTCGTTCGCTGAGCTCGGAAGTACAGGCAAGGCGGGCTGGAAGTTCGATGCGGTAGCCGCTGGAGTTGATAGCCGAGTAGTGCACGAAGACATCGGCGGTGCCGTCATCCGGTGCGATGAATCCGAAGCCCTTTTCGGCGTTGAACCACTTAACGGTGCCCTCAGACAAAACTACTTCTCCTCATTGGGAGCCTCACCGAACCACCAGGTCGGCGGCACGGGGCTGCGTTGCGGACCCTACCATGCACCCGCGGAAACCATCCGGAGAAACTGTAACGTCCGCTGTCGGCGGACTTCTCATAAGCACTTGAGATGATAAGGCTAAGTTGAGAATTACGACTGCAACCACAACACTCTATCGGACATTTGTGAGGTGTGCAAGTCAAGAGATCGAAGCGAGGAAGCGTTCCCGCTCCTCCTCGGGGAGGCGATCGATGAAGAGGGTGCCGTCGAGGTGGTCGGCCTCGTGCTGGAGGACGCGGGCCAGCATGCCCAGGGCCCGGACGGTGACGGGCTTGCCGAACATGTCGCGGCCGCGGGCCGTGACCATGTAGGAGCGTTCCAGCGGCCACCAGTGGCCGGGGGCGGACAGGCACGCCTCGTCGGCCACGATCCTCCGCTCGGACAGCTCCAGGCGCGGGTTGACCAGGTGGCCGGACTTGCCGTCCAGCTCGTAGACGACGACCCTGAGCGGAACGCCGATCTGCGGGGCGGCGAGCCCCGCGCGGCCCGTGCCGGCGCGCATCGTGGCCTGGAGTGACTTCACCAGGACGCGCAACGCGCGGTCGAAGGTGGTCACCGGCTCGGCCACCGTGCGCAGCACGGGATCGTCGAACAGTCGGATCGGCTGGACGGCCACGCGCACTCCCGTAGGCGGATGAATCGGCACCGGTGACGGTTCCCGTTGCCGCACCGGCTCAACCATCGCCGTTGCCGGTGAATGCGGCCCGGTGAGCGCGCTCCGACCGGCCCGCGTCTCACGGCATGAGCGTTCTCCCGCTTCAGGCCGGTCGCCCGGCCCGGTCTCACCTCGGCTCCACGAGCGCTCGGCGTCTTCCCGCGCCTCTGGGCAGCGCGATCGTCAGTGCGATCAGCACCCCAGGAGCCGGCCGCACCGCTACCCTGGTGACGCCGGAGCGTGACGGAACGGTCGCCGGCCCCACACTCCCCGGGTTTCCGGAATGTTGCGAGTGTGCGGCGTGTGCATTGCGTATTTCCAGGGTTAGTCACGCGTAACCGGCGCACCATCACAGACGGTGAATGTGCGTAACGCCGCCCTTCTAGTTTCGGGGATCGAAGCCCCCCGAAACCACAGGAGGACAGACGATGAGGCCCTGGATCAGTGACTGGCGGCCCGACGATCCGGATTTCTGGCAGAAGCACGGCCGGAAGGTGGCCAGGCGGAACCTGCTCTTCTCCATCTTCGCCGAGCACCTCGGGTTCACGCTGTGGACCGTCTGGAGCATCGTGGCCGTGCAACTCGGCTCCTACGACTTCTCCACCGACCAGCTCTTCTGGATCGTCGCCCTGCCCAACCTGGTCGGCTCGGCGCTGCGCATCCCGTACACCTTCGCCCCGGCCAGGTTCGGCGGCCGGAACTTCACGGTGGTCAGCGCTCTGCTCCTGCTCGTGCCCGCGGTGCTGCTGGCCGTCGCGGTCGGCGATCCCGCTACCCCCTACTGGGTGTTCCTGCTCATCGCGGCCACGGCGGGGCTGGGCGGCGGCAACTTCGCCTCCAGCATGGCCAACATCACCCACTTCTACCCTCGGGACAGGCAGGGGGCCGCACTCGGGCTCAACGCGGCCGGCGGCAACATCGGGGTCAGCTCCGTCCAGCTCCTCATGCCGTTGGTGATCGGGGCGTTCGGGCTGGCCGCCGCGGGGCTGTTCTGGATCCCCTTCATCCTGGCCGCCGCGGTGGGCGCCTACTTCTTCATGGACAACCTGACCTCGGCCAAGGCCAGTCCCGCGGACCAGCTGAAGGTCGTCGGCCGGGTCCAGACCTGGATCATGTCGGTCCTGTACATCGGTACGTTCGGCTCCTTCATCGGCTACTCCACCGCGTTTCCGCTGCTCATCAAGAGCCAGTTTCCCGAGCAGGCCTCGCTGGTCTGGCTGGCCTTCCTCGGACCGCTGCTCGGCTCCCTGGTCCGCCCGGCGGGCGGCTGGCTGTCGGACCGGCTCGGCGGGGCGCGGGTGACGTTCGTCAACTTCGCCGCGATGGCGGGCTCGGCGGTGCTGGTCTGGCAGGGGCTGTCCCAGCGCGGCTTCGCGCTGTTCTTCTGCGCCTACATGCTCCTGGTCGCCACCACCGGCATCGGCAACGGCTCCACCTACCGGATGATTCCGGCGATCTTCCGGGCCAGGGCGCTCGCGGGCGTCATCCCGGGCACGGCCGCCCACGACGCCGCCGTGGCCGCCGGGAGGCGGGACGCCTCCGCGGCCATCGGAATCATCTCCGCGATCGGTGCCTTCGGCGGGTTCTTCATCAATCGCGGATTCGGCAGCTCCATCGCCGCGACCGGCGGGGCGGGAGCCGCGCTGGCCTCCTTCGCCTGCTTCTACCTGGTGTGCGCGGCCATCACCTGGGCCTGTTACCTGCGCGCCGCGGGCGGTGCGCCGAGCCTGGCGGCGGCCCGGGTGTGAGCGCCGCGGCCAGGCCCGGCGCCCGCCCTGCTCACACCCGGCACCGGCCTGGCCGACGGATGACTCACATCCACCTCATTGCGAATGTGAACACGGTTAGTGGCTTGTAGCACATCGGTAACAGGGGAGACCTCGCGGTGAAACCGCCTGAAAGCACCATCGGATCCATGCCGGTCTCACTTTCCCCCCAGACACCTGTGAAGGGTGGGACGGCGACGCACTGTCCCTACTGCGCCCTGCAGTGCGGCATGAACGTCGCGGTGGACGAGACCGTCACGATCACTCCGCGTCATGACGTCCCGGCCAATGCGGGAGGACTGTGTCAGAAGGGCTGGACCGCCGGTGAGCTCCTCACCGGCGAGCGGCTGACCGCCCCGCTGTTGCGCGGCGAGGAGGTCGGCTGGGACGAGGCGCTCGGCTTTGTCGCCGACCGGATACGCGCCGTCCAGGCCGAACACGGCCCCGACGGCGTGGCCGTGTTCGGCGGCGGCGGCCTCACCAACGAGAAGGCGTACCAGCTCGGCAAGTTCGCCCGGCTGGTGTTGCGGACCAGCCAGATCGACTACAACGGCCGGTTCTGCATGTCCTCGGCCGCCGCGGCCACCAACCGAGCCTTCGGGATGGACCGCGGCCTGCCCTTCCCGATCACCGATCTCGCCCGCGCCGACGCAGTCCTGATCGCGGGCGGGAACGTGGCCGAGACCATGCCGCCGTTCGTCCGTCACCTCACCGCGATGCGCGCGGCGGGCGGCCGGCTGATCGTCATCGACCCGCGGGTCACCGCGACCGCCCGGCAGGCCGACCTGCACCTGCAGCCGACCCCCGGCACCGACCTGGCGTTGGCCCTGGGCCTGCTGCACATCGTGGTCGCCGAAGGCGATGTCGACGAGGACTACGTGGCCGCCAGGACGAGCGGGTTCGACGCGGTCCGCACCTCGGTCGCGGCCTGGTGGCCCGAGCGAGTGGAACGGATCACCGGTGTGCCGGTCGCCCGGATGCGCGCCGCGGTCGCGATCCTCGTGGGCGCGAACCGGGCGGCGATCCTCACCGGGCGCGGCGCCGAGCAGCACGCCAAGGGCACCGACACCGTCAGCGCGTTCGTCAATCTCGCGCTCGCCCTCGGGCTGCCAGGGCGCGAGGGGTCGGGTTACGGCTGTGTCACCGGGCAGGGCAACGGGCAGGGAGGCCGTGAGCACGGACAGAAGGCCGACCAGCTTCCCGGCTACCGCAGGATCGATGATCCGGCGGCCCGCGCCCACGTCGCCGCCGTGTGGGGCGTCGACCCCGGTGACCTACCGGGACCCGGCCGCTCCGGCTACGAACTGCTGGACGCGCTCGGCACCGGCGGCGGCCCCCGGGCACTGCTGCTGTTCGGCTCCAACCCGCTGGTCTCCGCGCCGCGTGCCGGGCACGTCGCCGAGCGGCTCGGCTCACTGGACCTGCTCGTGGTCTCGGACCTGGTCCTGTCGGAGACGGCCGCGATGGCCGACGTCGTGCTGCCCACCACCCAGTGGGCCGAGGAGAGCGGCACCATGACGAATCTGGAAGGCCGGGTGCTGCTCCGCCGCCAAGCGGCCGCTCCGCCGTCAGGGGTGCGGAGCGACCTTGAGATTCTCCGGGGGCTCGCCACGAGACTGCGCGGGACAGCCGGAGCCGAGGGTTTCCCCACCGATCCGCGCGAGGTCTTCGACGAGCTCCGCAGGGCCTCGGCGGGCGGGACCGCCGACTACGCCGGCATCACCTATGAGCGGATCGCCGCCGAGACCGGGGTGTTCTGGCCCTGCCCGGCCGAGGATCACCCGGGTACTCCCCGGCCTTTCCTGGACGGCTTCGCCACGCCCGACGGGCGCGCCCGGTTCGTACCGGTCGAGCATCGTCCGCCCGAGGAGGAGGTCGACCCGGAATATCCGCTCCACCTCACGACGGGACGGGTGCTCGCGCACTACCAGAGCGGTGCGCAGACCCGGCGGATCGCCACACTGAACATGGCGGCACCCGAGGCGTTCGTGGAACTCCATCCCGACCTCGCCGAGCACCTGGGCGTGGCCCCGGGGGAGACGCTGCGGGTGGTCAGCCGGCGTGGCGCGACCGAGGCGCCGGCCAGGGTCAACCCGGCGATCCGGCAGGACACCGTGTTCATGCCGTTCCACTGGCCGGGCGTCAACCTGCTCACCAACCCCGCGCTGGACCCGGTGTCGAGGATGCCGGAGTTCAAGGTCTGCGCGGTCAGAGTGGAGCGTGCCGGATGACCCGTATCGTGGTCGTGGGCAATGGGATGGCGGGCGCCCGCCTGGTGAGCGAGATCCGGGCCCGTGACCGGTACGTCGGGCTGACCGTGTTCGGGGCCGAGGAGTCGCAGCCCTACAACCGCGTGCTGCTGTCGAACGTCGTGGCCGGGACGATGCCGCCCGACCAGGTGCGACTACTCGACCCGGCCTGGTACGCCGACCATTCGGTGACGGCGCTGCCCGGGGTCGAGGTGACCGCCGTGGACCGGGAGAACCGGGCCGTGCTCACCGCCACGGGCAGGCGCGAGCCGTACGACGTCCTCGTGCTGGCGACGGGCAGCGAGGCGGTCGTGCCGCCGGTACCGGGCGCGGACAGGGCCGTCGCGTTCCGCACGATGGACGACTGCAGGAGGATCCTGCGGGCCGCCGGCGCGGCGCGGCACGCCGTGGTGATCGGAGGTGGTCTGCTCGGAGTCGAGGCGGCGCGCGGCCTGGCCGGGCGCGGGCTGCCGGTGACGCTGCTGCACCTGGCCGGGCACCTGATGGACCGTCAACTGGACGCCGAGGCCGGGCTGGTGCTCGGCCAGACCCTGGGCGGGCTGGGGGTGAGGACCAGGACCGGTGTCGTGGTCGAGGAGATCCTCGACGGCGGTGTGCGGCTCGCCGGAGACGAGACGGTCGAGGCCGATCTGGTGGTGCTCGCCTGCGGGGTCCGCCCGGTGACCGGGTTGGCTCGCGAGGCCGGGCTGGAGGTGGCGCGCGGGATCGTCGTCGACGACGAGATGCGCACCGACGATCCGTCGATCTTCGCGATCGGCGAGTGCGCCGAGCACCGGGGCAGGGTCTACGGGCTGGTCGCGCCGGCCTGGGAGCAGGCCGCGGTGGTCGCCGACATCGTCACGGGGGCCGACAAGGCCGCCCGATACCGGGGGTCGCGGCTGGTGACCCGGTTGAAGGCCAGGAGCGTGGAGCTGGCCGCGATGGGCGAGACGCATCTGACCGAGGACGACGCAGAGGTCGTGCGGTTCAGCCACCGGGCGGCGGGCACCTACCGCAAGCTCGTCATCCGAGACGGCCGCCTGGTCGGCGTGATCCTCCTCGGTGAGACGTCGGCGGTGGGCAACCTCACCCAGTTGTTCGACCGGGGAGGGCCGCTGCCGGGAGACCGGGCCGGCCTGCTCTTCCCCGGTCTGCAGGGCAACGTGGTCGCCGAGAGCCCGGTCAGGATGCCGGACGCGGCGAAGGTCTGCCAGTGCAACGACGTGACCAAGGGACAGATCAGGGCCTGCTGGGAGTCGGGTGCCAGGGACGTCACGGCCGTGGCCGCCGCCACCCGCGCCACCACCGGCTGTGGCGGCTGCCGCGACGCGGTCGAGGGCATCGTCGGCTGGCTCTGCGAGCAGGAAGGGGTCTCGGCGTGACCGGCGCTGGAGGCGGGGGAACGGCCGGGCGCCGGGCGGACACGGAGCCGCCCCGCCCGGTGAGCGGAGCGATCCATCGGGGACGGGCAGACGGAGCGGACGGAAGGACGAGCGCGATCATGTCACGACTTGTCGTGGTGGGAAACGGACCGACATCGCACCGGCTGGTCGAGGCCCTGGTCGCCAAGGGGTTCGCGGGCCGGATCACGGTGCTGGGGGAGGAGCCCCGAGCGGCCTACGACCGGGTGGCGCTGACCTCCTACCTGGCGGGCAGAAGCGTCGAGGATCTCACCTACCCGGTGCCGGAGGAGGTCGTGCTGCGCCTGTCGTCCAGGGTCGTCGACATCGACAGGCGGAAGAGGGAGGTCATCACCGCGGACGGCCGTCGCGAGCCGTACGACGTGCTGGTGCTGGCCACCGGGTCCAGCCCGTTCGTGCCGCCGGTACCGGGCAGGGAACTGGACGGCTGTTTCACCTACCGCACGATCGACGATCTCGACGCGATCAGGGAGGCCGCCTCGGCCGCCACGAGCGGCGTCGTGGTCGGCGGCGGGTTGCTGGGGCTGGAGGCCGCCGACGCCCTGCGTGGTCTGGGCCTGTCGACGCACGTGGTGGAGATGGGCGGCTGGCTCATGCCCCGGCAGGTCGACGAGGGCGGCGGCGCGGTCCTGCGCGGTCATGTGGAGGCGCTCGGTCTGAGGGTGCACACCGAGGCGGGGGTGCGGGAGATCGTCGCGGGCCCGGACGGGCGGGTGGCGGGTCTGGTCAAGCCGGACGGGGAGACCGTCGAGGCGCAGATCGTGGTCTTCTCCGCCGGGGTCAGGCCCCGTGACGAGCTGGCCAGGCAGGCCGGCCTGGAGGTCGGCGGGCGCGGCGGGATCGTCGTGGACGACCGGATGCGCACCGCCGACCCGGCGATCTACGCGATCGGCGAGTGCGCGTCGCACGAGGGCATGGTCTACGGGCTGGTCGGCCCGTGCTTCACGATGGCGGAGGTCGCCGCCGACCGCATCCTCGGCGGCGGGGCGGCCTTCACCCGGGCGGATCTCTCCACCAAGCTCAAACTGCTCGGTGTGGAGGTCGCCCAGTTCGGCGCCATGGACGGCGCGCTGGACGTGACCTTCATGGATCCGGTGGGCGGGGTCTACCAGAAGCTGTTCGTCAGCGACGACGCGCGCACCCTGCTCGGCGGGATCTGCGTCGGCGACGCCACCCCGTACAACACCTTGAAGCCCTTCGTCGGCCGCGACCTGCCGGGATCGCCGAGCGAGCTGTTGTTCAGCGGCGGCCCGGCGAGCATGGAGCTTCCCGACGACGCGCAGGTCTGCTCCTGCAACAACGTCACCAAGGGCCAGGTGCGCGCCGCCGTAGCCGACCACGGCCTCACCGACGTGGCCGGGATCAAGGGGTGCACCCGCGCGGGCACCACCTGCGGCAGCTGCGTCCCGATGCTCAACCGGATCCTCGTCAAATCGGGCGTCGAACCCTCCAAGGCTCTGTGCGAGCACTTCGCGTACAGCAGGGCGGAGCTGTTCGACATCGTCCGGGTGCGCGCCATCACGACCTTCTCCCGGCTGATCGCCGAGCACGGCACCGGGCGCGGTTGTGACGTGTGCAAGCCGGTGGTCGCCTCGATCCTCGCCTCGCTCGGCGGCGGCCACATCCTCGACGGAGAGCAGGCCGCCCTGCAGGACACCAACGATCACTTCCTGGCCAACATCCAGCGCAACGGCACCTACTCGGTGGTGCCGCGCGTCCCCGGTGGGGAGATCACCCCGGACGGGCTCATCGCGATCGGCGAGGTGGCCCGCGACTTCGGCCTGTACACCAAGATCACTGGTGGGCAGCGGATCGACCTGTTCGGGGCCCGGGTCGAGCAACTTCCGCTGATCTGGAAGCGACTGGTGGACGCGGGCTTCGAGTCCGGGCACGCGTACGGCAAGGCGCTGCGCACCGTGAAGTCCTGCGTGGGGTCGACCTGGTGCCGGTACGGCGTGCAGGACGCCGTCGGCCTGGCCATCGCGCTGGAGCTGCGCTACCGGGGGCTGCGCTCGCCGCACAAGCTGAAGTCGGCGGTCTCCGGCTGCGCCCGCGAGTGCGCCGAGGCCAGGGGCAAGGACTTCGGCGTCATCGCCACCGAGCGTGGCTGGAACCTCTACGTGGGCGGCAACGGCGGCTTCAGCCCGCGCCACGCCGACCTGTTCGCCTCCGATCTGGGCACCGAGGAACTGGTCCGGGTCATCGACCGGTTCCTGATGTTCTACATCCGTACCGCCGACCGCCTGCAGCGCACCTCCGCCTGGCTGGAGGCGCAGGGGACGGCCTACGTCAGGGAGGTCGTCCTGGAGGACTCCCTCGGGATCTGTGCCGACCTGGAGGCGCAGATGGAGCGGCACGTGGCCGGCTACGCCGACGAGTGGCGCGCCACGATCGAGGACCCGGAGAAGCTACGGCGGTTCGTCTCCTTCATCAACGCCCCCGGGACGCCGGACCCCTCGATCGCCTTCGAAACCCAGCGTGACCAGGTGAAACCGGTCCTCATCCCACTGGAGGCGGTCCGTTCCTGACCGGCCGCCCCATGTCCCACATTTCCCGCGGCGCGTTGGGAGGCCCGCTCCGGCCCGCCACCGCCGACATCCCGAGGAGAGGCACTCACCGATGACCGTCCTGAGCGAAGAGCTGGAGCAGGCCGGCTGGACGCCGGTCTGCTCCTACACCGATCTGCTGCCCGAGCGCGGCGTGTGCGCGCTCGTCGGCGGTCGCCAGATCGCGCTGTTCCGCGCCTTCGACGGCACCCTGTTCGCGATCGGCAACCGCGACCCGTTCAGCGGCGCCCACGTTCTGTCCCGCGGGATCATGGGCACCAGGGCCGGCGAGCCAGTGGTGGCCTCCCCCATGCACAAACAGGCTTTCTCCCTTGTGACGGGGGTGTGCCTGGACGACCCCGAGACGGCCGTGCCCACCTACCCGGTCCGCCTCACCGGCGAAACGGTGGAGGTGGGCACGGGGTGAGCCCGCAGGCGGCCGGACACCTGAAGAAGATCAAGCGAGGAGTGGTGAACGACAGATGAGCATCGCCGTTCTGGACAGCCCCGCCGACTCTCCCGAGACCGCGCCCGACGCGCTGGCCGGGTTCACGATCGGGGTCACCGCCACCCGGCGGCGCGAGGAGTTCTGCGCGCTGCTGGAACGCAGGGGCGCCAGGGTGGTGCGCGCTCCCGCGATCCGCCTGGTACCCCTGGCCGAGGACGCCGACCTGCTGGCCGCGACGCGCGCCGGCCTGTCCGCCCCGATCGACGACGTGGTGGTCACCACCGGAGTCGGCTTCCGGGGATGGATGGCCGCCGCCGAGGGCTGGGGGCTGGCGGGCGACCTCGCCGAGCACCTGGCCTCCGCGCGGCTGCTGACCCGCGGGCCCAAGGCCCGCGGCGCGGTCAGGGCCGCCGGGCTGAACGACCACTGGACCCCGTCCACGGAGTCGTGCGAGGAGGTCAAGCAGCACCTCCTGGCCCAGGACCTGCGCGGTCGCCGCATCGCCGTGCAACTGCACGGGGAGCCGCTGACCGACTTCGTCGTCGCACTGCGCGAAGCCGGCGCGGAGGTCATCGAGGTGCCGGTCTACCGGTGGCTGCCCTACCGGGACGTGTCGCCGCTGCGCCGCCTGGTCAGCCAGGCGATCTCCGGCGGGGTGGACGCGGTGGCCTTCACCAGTGCCCCGGCCGTGCTGGCCATGCTCAACTCGGCCCGCGCGGACGGCCTGGAGGACGCACTGATCGCGGCCTTCGCGGGGCCGGTAGTCGCCGCCTGCGTGGGCTCGGTCACCGCCGGGCCCCTGGAGGCGCGCGGGGTGCCCACCGTGCAACCCGAGCGCTCCCGCCTGGGCACGCTGGCCCGTACCCTCGCCAGGCACCTGCCCGAACACAGCGTCACCCGCCTGGTCGCGGGCGGCCACCGGCTGGAGATCCGCGGTCACGCCGTCGCGGTGGACGGCGAGCTGAAGCCACTGCCGCCGGCGCCGATGGCGGTGCTCAAGCGCCTGGCCGACAAACCTGGGCACGTGGTGGCCCGCTCCGACCTGCGGACAGTACTTCCCGGCGGCCCGTCGCGCGACTCGGCCGAGCACGCGGTCGAGATGGCCATCACCCGCCTGCGCCGGGCGCTCGGCCCCTCGGGAATCGTCGAGACGGTCGTCAAACGCGGTTACCGCCTGGCCTGCGACCGGGGCGAAGGTCTGTGACGACGCTGATCCTCGCCGGGCACGGGACGCGCAGCGCGCGGGGGGAGGAGACCCTGGCCGGACTGCGCGACCTGGTACGCGAGGGCCGCCGGGGAACGCGCGTCGAGCAGGCGTTCCTGGAGATCAGCTCACCCCCGCTGGCCGACGTGCTTGTCGAGGTGCCCGGCCCCCTCGTGGTGGTCCCGCTGCTGCTGGCGGGCGGCTACCACGTTCACATCGACCTGCCCGCGGTGGTGGCCGCGGCCAGGCCGGACGCCACGGTGACGGCCCCGCTGGGGCCGCATCCGCTGCTCGCGGCCGTGCTCGCCAGACGTCTGGCCGCCGCGGGGCTGAGGGCGGCGGACTCGGTGATCCTGGGAGCCGCGGGGTCGTCCGACCCCGCGGCGCTGGCCGGCGTGCGGGCGGCGGCCCGGCTGCTTTCGGTCCGGATCTCCCGCCCGGTCACCGCGGCCTTCGCCGCCACGGGCGCCCCGTCGATCGCCGAGGCCCTGGAACGGCTGCGTTCAGGACCCGCGCCGCGGATCGCGCTCGCCTCCTACCTCCTGGCCCCGGGCTTCTTCCAGGACCGCCTGGAGGCGTCCGGTGCCGACCTGGTCGCCGCCCCCCTGGGAGTGGACGCCGACCTGGCCGCGCTGGTGTGGGCCCGGTTCGACCAGGCCTGCCAGGCGCCGGTGACCTCGGACTCGGACCGGAGGCGCCTGGTCTCCGCGCACCCGGTCCTGAAGGAGCGGAACGGCCGGTGGTGACCGTCGGCCGCGGGCTCAGCCGTCGGAGTCGCGGTCGCGCCGGCGCAGGTAGCGCTCGAACTCGGCGGCGATGGCGTCACCGCTGGCCTCGGGCAGCTCGGCGGCGTCCTTGCGCTCCTCCAGCTCCTTGACGTACTCGGCGACCTCGCTGTCCTGGGAGGCCAGCTCGTCGACGCCGTGCTCCCAGGCCCGGGCCTCCTCGGCCAGCTCGCCCAGCGGCATCGGGATG
Organism: Streptosporangium sp. NPDC049644; assembly: GCF_040675205.1. Taxonomy (NCBI): domain Bacteria; kingdom Bacillati; phylum Actinomycetota; class Actinomycetes; order Streptosporangiales; family Streptosporangiaceae; genus Streptosporangium; species Streptosporangium sp. NPDC049644. Next base: position 11,554 of record NZ_JBFAOJ010000075.1, read on the forward strand.
TCGAGCAGGTCCTCCATCCGGCTGAGCAGTGCCATGGTGGCCTTCGGGTTGGGGGGCTGGGCCACGTAGTGCGGCACCGAGGCCCACAGCGACACGGCGTGCAGCCCGGCCGCGCCCAGGGACTGCTGGAGCACGCCGACGATGCCGGTCGGTCCCTCGTAGCGGCTCAGCTCCAGGTTGATCGCCCTGGCCAGCCCCTCGTCGGTCGCCGAGCCCACGATCGGCACCGGACGGGTGTGCGGAGAGTCGTTGAGCAGCGCGCCGAGCAGAACCGCCAGCTCGACCCCCAGCTCCCGGCAGACCAGGACGATCTCCTCGCAGAAAGCGCGCCAGCGCATGTTGGGCTCGATGCCGCGGAGCAGCACCACGTCGCGGTCGACGCCCGGTGGTCTGGCCACCGACAGCTTCGTGGTCGGCCAGGTGATGGAGCGTGTCAGCCCCTCGCCCATCTCGACGATCGGGCGGGTCACCTGGAAGTCGTAGTACTCCTCGGGGTCCAGGGAGACCAGCGGGGTCGCCTTCCACTCGCCCTCGAGGTGCGCGATCACTCCGCTCGAGGCCTCGCCCGCGTCGTTCCACCCCTCGAACGCGGCGATCATCACCGGGTCGACGAGCTCGGGCAGACCTTCGATCTCGATCACGCGCCCCCTCCTTCTCACCGCACCGTCCTATCCGGCTAAGCCTATGCCGTGAGGGGGCCTTCACGTCACCTTCCGGATGTGGTGTGGACGATCAGGACGTCGCAGCCCGCGCGCTGGGACACGCCGGACGGCACCGAGCCGAGCAGCCGCCCCGCCAGGCTGTTGAGCCCCCGGTTGCCGACGACCACGAGATCGGCCCCGCGCCTGCCTGCGAGCGAGACCAGCACGTCCACCGCGTCACCCTCCTCGGCGGCCAGTTCGATCGTCCGGGCGCCCGCGGCGACCGCGCGCTCCCGGGCGGCGCGCAGGGCGTCGTCCGCCGGGGTGGAGCCGGTCACCTTGTAGGAGAGGTCGCCGAGGACGTCGGCGGCGGCGTTGCGGTCGCGTTCGCGCATGGGGGAGTAGGCGCAGGCCAGGATCAGGTCGGCGCCGGTGGCCGCGGCGAGGGAGGCGGCCGAGGAGACCGCGCCGAGGGAGGAGGTGGAGCCGTCGGTGCCGACAAGGATGGTGCGGTAGGTCGCCATCGGTACCTCACAGGGGTGACCGTATTAATTGGACAAGAAGTTCAATTGCTGTCGACAACAATAACGGCCATGTGGATCCCAGTACTCTTGTCTCATGACAAGCACCCCGTCTTTCCGTGAAGTCCTGGCCGAGCGCGTAATGGTCGCCGACGGGGCCATGGGGACGATGCTGCAGGCCCACGACGTCACCATGGACGACTTCCAGGGTCACGAGGGCTGCAACGAGGTGCTCAATGTCACCCGCCCCGACATCGTCCGTGCCGTGCACGAGGCCTACTTCGAGGTGGGGGTCGACTGTGTCGAGACCAACACCTTCGGGGCCAACCTTTCGGCTCTCGGTGAATACGACATCTCCGAGCGGGTCTTCGAGTACTCGGAGGCCGGTGCCCGCGTCGCCCGGCAGGCGGCCGACGCCTGGTCCACCCCCGAGCGGCCGCGCTTCGTGCTCGGCTCCATCGGCCCCGGCACCAAGCTCCCGACTCTCGGGCACAAGCCGTACGCCGTGCTGCGCGACGCCTACTACGACAACGCCGCGGGGCTGGTCGGCGGTGGCGCCGACGCCCTGATCATCGAAACCTCCCAGGACCTGCTCCAGGTCAAGGCGGCGGTGATCGGCGCACGCCGGGCCATCGCCGACGCCGGTCGGGACGTGCCGATCATCGCCCAGGTGACCATCGAGACCAACGGCGCGATGCTGCTGGGCTCGGAGATCGGCGCGGCACTGACCGCGATCGAGCCGCTCGGCGTCGACGTGATCGGCCTGAACTGCGCGACCGGTCCGGCCGAGATGAGCGAGCACCTCCGCTACCTGGCCCGCCACGCCCGGGTCCGCCTCTCGTGCATGCCCAACGCCGGACTGCCCGTGCTGACCTCCGACGGCGCCTACTACCCGCTGACCCCCGAGGAGCTGGCCTCGGCGCACGAGAACTTCACCCGCGACTACGGCCTCTCCCTCGTCGGCGGCTGCTGCGGCACCACGCCCGAGCACCTGCGCCGGGTCGTCGAGAGGGTACGCGGGCTCCAGACGGCCTCGCGCCGGCCCCGCCCCGAGGCCGGCGCCGCCTCCCTCTACCAGAGCGTCCCCTTCCGCCAGGACATCTCGTACATGGCCATCGGCGAGCGCACCAACGCCGTCGGTTCCAAGGCCTTCCGGGAGGCGATGCTCGCCCAGGACTGGGAGGAGTGCGTGGAGATCGCGCGGGCGCAGGCCCGCGACGGCGCGCACATGCTCGACCTCTGCGTCGACTACGTGGGGCGCGACGGCGTGGCCGACATGAAGGAGCTGGCCTTCCGCTTCGCCACCGCCTCCACGCTGCCGATCGTTCTCGACTCCACCGAGCCCGCCGTGCTGGAGGCCGGGCTGCAGATGCTCGGCGGGCGCGCGGTCGTCAACTCGGTCAACTACGAGGAGGGCGACGGCGTCGAGTCGCGCTTCCACAGGAATATGAAGCTGGTCCGCGAGTACGGCGCGGCCGTGGTGGCCCTGACCATCGACGAGGAGGGCCAGGCGCGCACCGCCGACTGGAAGGTCCGGATCGCGCTGCGCCTCATCGAGGACCTGACCACGAAGTGGGGCATGAACGTCGAGGACATCCTCGTCGACGTGCTCACCTTCCCCATCGCCACCGGCCAGGAGGAGACCAGGCGCGACGCGCTGGAGTCGATCGAGGCGATCAGGGAGATCAAGCGACACCACCCCGGGGTGCAGACGGTCCTGGGCCTGTCGAACGTGTCGTTCGGTCTCAACCCCGCTGCCCGCATCATGCTCAACTCGGTCTTCCTCAACGAGTGCGTCAACGCCGGCCTCGACGCGGCGATCGTGCACGCCTCCAAGATCCTGCCGATGGCGCGCATCCCCGAGGAGCAGCGCCAGGTCGCCCTGGACATGGTCTACGACCGGCGCAGGGAGGGGTACGACCCGCTGCAGCGGTTCATGGAGCTGTTCGAGGGCGTCGACGCCGCGGCTCTCAAAGCGAGCAAGGCCGAGGAACTCGCCGCGCTGCCGCTGTGGGAGCGGCTCAAGCGCCGGATCGTCGACGGCGAGCGCAAGGGCCTGGAGGCAGACCTCGACGAGGCCCTCGCCCAGCGCCCCGCCCTGGAGATCGTCAACGACGTGCTGCTCGACGGCATGAAGACCGTCGGCGAGCTGTTCGGCTCCGGCCAGATGCAGCTGCCGTTCGTGCTCCAGTCGGCCGAGGTGATGAAGACCTCGGTCGCCTACCTGGAGCCGCACATGGACCGGGTCGAGGGCGAGACCAAGGGCCGCATCGTGCTCGCCACGGTCAAGGGCGACGTGCACGACATCGGTAAGAACCTGGTCGACATCATCCTCTCCAACAACGGCTACGAGGTCGTCAACCTCGGCATCAAGCAGCCGGTGTCGGTCATCCTGGAGGCCGCGGAGGAGAAGAGGGCCGACGTCATCGGCATGTCCGGGCTGCTGGTGAAGTCCACGGTCGTCATGAAGGAGAACCTGGAGGAGATGAACTCCAGGGGCATCTCCGACAGGTTCCCCGTGTTGCTCGGCGGTGCCGCGCTGACCCGTGCCTACGTCGAGCAGGACCTCGCGGAACTGTTCCAGGGTGAGGTCCGCTATGCCCGCGACGCCTTCGAGGGACTGCGCCTGATGGACGCCTTCATGGCGGTCAAGCGAGGGGAGAAGGGCGCGAGCCTGCCACCGCTGCGCGAGCGCCGGGTCAAGACCGGGGCCACGCTGGTCAGGACGCCGACGGAGGAACTGCCGGCCCGCTCCGACGTGGCCGTCGGCAACGCGGTGCCGACGGCGCCCTTCCTCGGCGAGCGCGTCATCAAGGGCGTACCGCTCGCGGAGTACGCCGCGTTCCTTGACGAGCGGGCGACGTTCATGGGGCAGTGGGGCCTCAAGGCCGCCCGCGGCGGTGACGGGCCCTCCTACGAGGAACTGGTCGAGACCGAGGGCAGGCCGCGCCTGCGGATGTGGCTGGAGCGGATGCAGACCGAGGGCCTGCTGGAGGCAGCGGTCGTCTACGGCTACTTCCCGTGCGTCAGCGACGGCGACTCGCTGATCATCCTGGACGAGGGGGGCAACGAGCGCACCCGGTTCACCTTCCCGCGCCAGCGCCGCGACCGGCACCTGTGCCTGTCCGACTTCTTCCGCTCCAAGGACTCCGGCGAGGTCGACGTCGTCGCCTTCCAGGTCGCGACGATGGGCAACCGGGTCTCCGAGGCGGCGGCCGAGCTGTTCGCCAAGGACGCCTACCGCGACTACCTGGAGCTGCACGGCCTGTCGGTGCAGCTGACCGAGGCCCTGGCCGAGTACTGGCACGCGCGGGTGCGCACCGAACTGGGCATCGGCGGTGACGAGTCCCTGGAGGACATGCTCAAGGTCAACGTCATGGGCTGCCGCTACTCCTTCGGCTACCCGGCCTGTCCCAACCTGGAGGATCAGGTTCAGCTGATGGGGTTGCTCGACCCCTCCAGGATCGGTGTCGAACTGTCCGAGGAGTTCCAGCTCCACCCCGAGCAGTCGACGTCCGCGCTGATCGTCCATCACCCTGAGGCCAACTACTTCAACGTGTGACCGTCTGCCGGAAGGGCTACAAGGGTATGGAAGCGGTTCTCTTCGACATGGACGGGCTTCTCGTCGACAGCGAGAAGATCTGGTTTCAGGTCGAGACCGAGGTGATGGAGCGGCTCGGCGGCGAGTGGGGGGTCGCCCACCAGGAGAACATGGTGGGCGGCTCGATGTCGGTGGCCGTGGCGTACATGCTCCAGGTCTCCGGCGGCAGCGCCGCCCCCGAGGAGGTGGAGAACTGGATGATGGAAGGCATGATCTCCAGGCTCGCCGGTGGTGTGGAGATGATGCCGGGCGCCGCCGAACTACTGGCGGGGGTGCACCGGGAGGGCCTGGCCGCCGCCCTGGTCACCTCCTCGGCGCGGCCGATCGCCGAGACGTGCCTGCGGAGCATCGGCAGGCACCACTTCGACCACGTGGTCACCGGTGACGACGTCGCGAGGACCAAGCCCGATCCCGAGCCCTACCTGACGGCTGCCCGCCTGCTGGGCGTGGACCCGGCCCGCTGTGTCGCGCTGGAGGATTCCCCGAACGGGGTGACATCGGCTACCTCGGCGGGCTGCCGGGTGGTGGCGGTGCCGAGCGTGCTGCCGATTCCCGGCGCGCCCGGCCGTCTTGTCGTCGGGTCGCTGCACGAGATCGACGTGGAGATCCTGCGCTCACTGTCCGCAGGTTCTCTCTGAGCGGCCCTGTCATCCGGCGGACGGCGTGACAGACGCCGGTACGTTCCTTTCGTGAGAGTACGTGGTGGGGGATCCTCCCTGATCTTTCATACGATCCTGACCGTATCCCCCTAGGGGGTGATCCCTCCTTGAGAAGGAGGGCCCGTCCCGATCCGACGTGCCAGGATGGATGTCGGATAGGTCAACATGAGGGGCGGTCCACTGTGTCGTTCAATCAGATCGCGTGGTTGCCGCTCTGCGCCGGGGTCACCGGCGTGGGGCTGGTGCTGAGTTTCCTGCTGATGCGGCGCCGTGGCGTCGCGGCGGGACTGCGTGCCGCGGCCTGGTCACTGCTACCCGTCGCCGCCTTCCTGACCGGTGCGCTTCCCACCCTGTGGCAGATCGGCACGGCGATCATCGGTTTCCTCACAGGTCTGGTGTTCAACCCCGTGGTGTGGTCCGGGGTGGCGGTGACCGGACTCGCCGTGCTGCTCTTCCTGGTCTCCGGGTTCATGCGTGGCCGCCGCCTCAGGGCCGCCGCATCCTCGTCGCCCCTGGCGCCCACTGCGCCCGCTGTGGCCGCCGCGGGCCCTGGCGGGCGGGACGGGGCCGCGACGGCCGCCACGCAGCCGTTGCCCAAGCGCAAGGCCGCGCCCGCGCCCGCCTCCGGGTCCGCCGCGGCCAGGCCCGCCGCGAAGCCGGCCGCCGACGACGACTTCTCCGATATCGAGGACATCCTCAAGCGTCGCGGGATCGGGTGACGCTGGGTAATCGACTCATTCCCGTGTCACGAATCCAAGACAGAAGCGGAACGGCTTCCGGACATTAGCTCCAAGATCAGAACGAATGAATTTCACGTGAATCACAGTTAAGCCACATAGCGCCCCAGAGGGCTGGTCAGCGCAGTTCAGCCCATAGATTCTGCGCACGGGGCCACGAACTACTGGCCCGTAGACTTACGGCGCGCTACCCGACCCGGGAAACGCGTTGACGGACAACGTCGTCTGGGATCCAGGGGGCCAACTGTATGACCGCACCGCTCGACGCCCCCGGTAAGACCACCGAGGTCTCACCGGAGGCAGTGCTCGCGGGAGCGGGCGTGAAGGCGATCCAGGGCCGCTCGCTCGGGCAGATCGCGTGGATGCACCTGAAGCGCGACAAGGTCGCGCTCGTCGGTGCCGGCGTGATCGTTCTGCTGATCGTCATTGCGATCTTCGCCCCGCTGATCGTGGGTCTGCTCGGCCACCCGCCGAACGAGTTCCACCAGGAGATGATCGACACCTCCACCATGACGCCCAAGGGCGGCACGGGCATCAGCGGGGAGTTCCTGTTCGGGGTGGAGCCGGTCAACGGTCGTGACCTTTTCAGCAGGGTCATCTACGGAGCGCGGATCTCGCTGCTGATCGCGGTTCTCGCCACCCTGCTCTCGGTGGTCATCGGCACCGTCATGGGGGTCATGGCCGGTTACTTCGGCGGCTGGGTCGACACGCTGATCAGCCGCACGATGGACGTCTTCCTAGCCTTCCCCCTCCTTGTCTTCGCGATGGCCCTGGTCGGTGTCCTCGGCCAGTTCGAGAAGGATCTCGGGGTGACGGGCGACACGCTGCGCATCGGTCTGCTGATCTTCGTGATCGGCTTCTTCAACTGGCCGTACATCGGCAGGATCATTCGCGGCCAGACATTGTCACTGCGGGAACGCGAATTCGTCGACGCCGCCCGCAGCCTGGGTGCCCGCGGGCCGTACATCCTGTTCCGTGAGATCCTGCCGAATCTGATCGCGCCGATTCTCATCTACGCGACGTTGCTCATTCCGACCAATGTCCTGTTCGAGGCGGCGCTCTCGTTCCTGGGAGTCGGTATCCAGGCGCCCACGGCGACCTGGGGGGGCATGCTCTCGCAGGCGGTGAAGTTCTACAACGTGCCGCATTTCATGTTCTTCCCCGGTATGGCGATTTTCATCACGGTGCTGGCCTTCAATCTCTTCGGCGACGGGCTGCGCGATGCCCTCGACCCGAAATCGTCCCGCTGACCCTCAACCTCCCGTTCTCCTGGAATTAACAAGGGGTGCAAGTAAATGAACAAGAGATCCGCACTGGCCTTCGCGGCCGCGGGTGCCGCTCTCTCTCTGGGGCTCTCCGCCTGTGGCGGCGGCGGCAGCGAGACGAAGCCGGCCGATGGTTCGTCGGCCGCGCCGGCGGCCGCGGACGCGTTCAACGCCGGACTCGAGGCGGTGTTCAACCCTTCTGACAAGAAGGGGGGTGTCCTGAAGATGGCGATCTCCGAGGACTGGGACTCGATCGACCCCGGTGACACCTACTACGCCCTCTCCTGGAACCTTGTCAGGATCTACGGTCGTTCGTTGGTGACCTACACCCCGGCCCCCGGCGCCGAGGGCCGCAAGCTCTCTCCCGACCTGGCCGAGAACCTGGGCGAGTCCAGCGACGGCGGCAAGACCTGGACCTACAAGCTCCGCGCCGGTCTGAAGTTCGAGGACGGCACCCCGATCACGTCCAAGGACGTCAAGTACGCGGTCCTGCGCTCCATGGACAAGGAGACGCTGGTCAACGGCCCGACGTACTTCAACGACTGGCTGGACCTGCCGAAGGACTTCAAGAGCGTCTACAAGACCCCGGACGTCAACACCGACTCCGCGATCGAGACGCCGGACGACCAGACGATCGTCTTCCACCTGAAGAAGGCCTACGGCGGCTTCGACAACTTCGCGGCCCTGCCCGGCACGATCCCGGTCCCCAAGGACAAGGACACCGGCGTCAAGTACCGCGAGCACCCGGTCGCCTCCGGTCCCTACAAGTTCGACAAGGTCGAGGCCGGCAAGCAGTACACCCTGGTCCGCAACGAGCACTGGGACCCGGCGACCGACCCGATCCGCAAGGCGCTGCCGGACAGCTACGAGATCTCCCTCGGCGTCAACGCCGATGACCTGGACAACCGGATCCTCTCCGGCGACCTGCACATCGACCTCGCCGGCTCGGGCGTCCAGCCCGCCGCGCTCGGTCGCGTGCTGGGCGACCCGGCGCTGAAGGCCCGGGCGGACAACCCCACCGGCGCCCGCACCTGGTACACCTCGATCGTCTCCGACGTGGCCCCGCTGGACAACGTGGAGTGCCGCAAGGCGGTCATCTACGGCGCCGACCGGGTAGGTCTGCAGAACGCCTACGGCGGCGAGTTCGCCGGCGGTGACATCGCGACCGGCCTGATGCCGCCGTCGATCGGCGGCTGGAAGAAGCTGGACCTCTACCCGACCGGCACCGGCGACGTGGAGAAGGCCAAGGCCGCACTCGCCGCCTGTGGCAAGCCTGACGGCTTCGAGACCATCATGGCCTACCGCGCCGACCGTCCCAAGGAGAAGGCGACCGCCGAGTCGCTTCAGCAGGCGCTGGCCAAGGTCGGCATCAAGCTGGAGCTCAAGGGTTACCCGACCGGTGACTACTTCGCGCTCTACGCCGGCAAGCCGGACTTCGTGAAGAAGAACGGCATCGGCCTGGCCACCAACGGCTGGGGCGCCGACTGGAACGACGGTTTCGGCTTCATGTCGCAGATCGTCGACAGCCGCACCATCCGTGAGTCGGGTGGTAACTACAACATCAGCATCAAGGACAAGGAAATCGACGCGAAGATCGACCAGATCTTCACGGAGACCGATGTCGCCAAGCGTGACGCGCTCTGGGGCGAGATCGACCAGAGGGTCATGGAGCAGGCCTACGTGCTGCCCTCGGTCTGGTCCAAGGGCGTCCTCGTTCGTCCCCTGGGTGCGACGAACGTCTTCGTCACCGGTGCGTTCGACATGTACGACTACCTGAACCTGGGCGTCCAGTAACCGTCGAAAACCTGTTCAGTTAGTCGAGGCTTGAAGGGACCGGCCCACAAGGCCGGTCCCTGGAGCCGGGGGGACTGTGGTCACTTACATCATCCGGCGCCTGATCGGCGCGGTGCTCATGCTCGTCATCGTGAGCATGGTCACGTTCTCGATCTTCTTTGTGGTTCCCCGTATCGCGGGCGCCACGTCTGAGGACTTCGCCAGCCGTTACATGGGCAGATCCGCCGACGCGGAGATGATCGCGGTCACGGCGGAAAAACTCGGGTTCAACGACCCGATTCCCGTGCAGTACGGCCGCTGGATCTCAGGTGTCTTCGTCGGCTCGGAGTTCGACACCGGCGCCACCGTCGAGGAGTGCCCCGCTCCCTGTTTCGGCTACTCCTTCATCAAGAGGCAGCCGGTCTGGCCCGACCTGGTGGATCGCATCCCGGTGACCCTCTCGCTCGCCCTGGGCGCGTCGGTCATCTGGCTGCTCGGCGGCGTCGCGACAGGTGTGCTGTCCGCACTGCGAAAAGGCACGATCTTCGACCGGGCGGCGATGAGCATCGCGCTCGCCGGGGTCTCCCTGCCGATCTTCTTCACCGGCATCGTCTCCCTCGTCATCTTCAGCTACGGGTTGGGCATCACCGCGCCGGGCGGCAGCTTCACGCCGTTCCTGGAGAATCCGGTGGAGTGGGCCTACAATCTCCTGCTGCCATGGATCACCCTCGCATTCCTTTCTGCCGCCGCCTACGCGCGCCTGACCAGGGCGGGAATGCTGGAGACCATGAGCGAGGACTACATCCGCACGGCCAGGGCCAAGGGCATGCAGGAGTCCAGGGTGGTCGTCAAACACGGCCTGCGCGCCGCGCTGACCCCCATCCTGACGATCTTCGGCCTGGACCTCGGCCTGCTGCTCGGTGGCGCGGTGCTCACCGAGAGCACGTTCTCGCTGAAGGGCCTCGGCGACTACGCCGTTCAGGCCATCGTGACGAACGACCTTCCGAAGATCATGGGTGTCACCATGGTCGCGGCGCTCTTCGTCGTGCTGGCCAGTCTGATCGTCGACCTGCTGTACGCGGTGGTCGACCCGAGGGTGAGGCTGGGATGAGCGCTCCGTCGAGCTTTCTCGAACTGAGGGACCTGCGGATCCACTTTCCGACGGACGACGGCCTGGTCAAGTCCGTCGACGGGCTCTCCTTCCAGCTGGAGCGCGGCAAGACGCTCGGGATCGTGGGCGAGTCCGGCTCCGGCAAGAGCGTCACCTCGCTGGGCATCCTCGGCCTGCACAAGGGCGGCCGGGCGAAGATCTCCGGCGAGATCTGGCTGGGCGGCGAGGAACTCGTCACCGCCTCCGCGGATCACGTCCGGACATTGCGCGGCAAGAAGATGGCGATGATCTTCCAGGATCCGCTCTCGGCGATGCACCCCTTCTACACGGTGGGCGCGCAGATCGTGGAGGCGTACCGGATCCACAACCAGGTCAGCAAGAAGGTCGCGCGCAAGCACGCCATCGACATGCTGGGCCGGGTGGGTATCCCGCAGCCGGAAAAGCGCGTCGACAGCTATCCGCACGAGTTCTCCGGCGGCATGCGCCAGCGTGCGATGATCGCCATGGCGCTCTCCTGCGACCCGGAACTGCTGATCGCGGACGAGCCGACCACGGCTCTCGACGTGACGGTCCAGGCGCAGATCCTGGACCTGATGCGCGACCTGCAGCGTGACTTCAACGCCGCGCTGATCGTCATCACCCATGACCTGGGTGTCGTCGCGGAGCTGTCGGACGACATCCTGGTGATGTACGGCGGAAAGGGCATTGAGTACGGCACCGCGGAGGACATCTTCGAGCGGCCCGAACACCCCTACACGTGGGGCCTGCTGGGATCGATGCCCCGCCTGGACCGGGAACGGACCGAACGGCTGCTGCCGATCAAGGGCAGTCCTCCCTCGCTGATCAACGTGCCCACCGGGTGTGCCTTCCACCCGCGCTGCGCCTATGCCGACCGCACCGACGGGAGGTCGAGCACCGAGGTGCCCGAGCTGCTCGAGAGCGACGGCGGCCATCTGGTCCGGTGCCACCTGTCCCACGAGGTCAAACGGGACATCTGGGAGAACGAGATCAAAGTGAACCTGGAGCCCTCGTGAGCGAGCGAGCCGACAAGCCTGTTGCTCCGGACGCGCGTTCGACGAACGGAAAGTCTGTGACCGAGCCAATTCTGTCAGTGCAAGGGCTGGAGAAGCACTTCCCCGTCACCAAGGGCCTGCTCAAACGCCAGGTCGGTGCGGTCAAAGCGGTCGACGGGATCAGCTTCGACGTCCTCAAGGGGGAGACCCTCGGCCTGGTGGGCGAGTCCGGCTGTGGCAAGACCACGACGGGCCGCATGATCACCAGGCTCATCGAGCCGACCGGCGGGAAGGTGGTCTTCGAGGGCCACGACATCACTCACATGTCGCAGTCCAAGATCCGGCCACTCCGGCGCGACGTGCAGATCATCTTCCAGGACCCCTACTCCTCGCTCAACCCCCGCCACACGGTCGGTGCCATCGTCGGCGCGCCGTTCCGTATCCAGGGGATCAAGACCGAACAGGGGATCAAGAAGGAGGTCCAGGACATCCTCGCCCTGGTCGGTCTCAACCCCGAGCACTACAACCGTTACCCACACGAGTTCTCCGGTGGCCAGCGCCAGCGCATCGGCATCGCCCGTACGCTCGCGCTCAAGCCCAAGCTCATCGTCGCCGACGAGCCGGTGTCCGCGCTGGACGTGTCGATCCAGGCCCAGGTCGTCAACCTGCTGGAGGACCTGCAGAACGAGCTCGACCTGACCTACGTGGTCATCGCGCACGACCTGTCGGTGGTCCGGCACATCAGCGACCGGGTCGCGGTCATGTATCTCGGCAAGATCGTCGAGCTGGCGGATCGTAAGAACCTGTACGAGTCGCCCATGCACCCCTACACCACCGCGCTGATGTCCGCGGTCCCCATCCCGGACGTCAAGCGGCGTGAGGGGCGCGAGCGCATCCGCCTCCAGGGTGACGTGCCCAGCCCGCTCAACCCGCCGCCCGCCTGCCGCTTCCACACCCGGTGCTGGAAGGCCCAGGAGATCTGCAAGACCGTGGAACCGCCGCTGGCAGAGCTGGCGGCGGGCCACCAGGTGGCCTGTCACTTCCCGGAGAACGCCCCCAAGGAGCAGCCGCCTCTGCAGGCCGTCTCGGACTGATCGATCCCCGGCCCGGGCCCGCGCACTCGCCGTGGTGACCGGCCGGTGCGCGGACGCGCCCGTTCGCGCCGGGTATCGGGTCAGGGAGGCGAGCCGGGGGTGATCAGGCCGGTCTCGTAGGCGAGGACGACGGCCTGGACGCGGTCGCGCAGGCTCAGCTTGGTGAGCACGTTGCCGACGTGGGTCTTGACCGTCGTCTCGCTCACCACCAGCTCGGCGGCGATCTCCGCGTTGGACATGCCCTTGGCGATCAGCTTGAGCACCTCCAGCTCACGCTCGGTCAGCCGCTCCAGGCGAGTGGGGGTGGACTGCCGGTGGGTCGGCAGGTGTGCGCCGAACCTGTCCAGCAGCCGCCTGGTGATGCTCGGCGCGACGATGGCGTCACCGGCCGCCACCACCCGGATGGCCTGCACCAGTTCCTCCGGCGGGACGTCCTTCAACAGGAAGCCGCTGGCTCCGGCACGCAGCGCCTCCACGATGTACTCGTCCAGGTCGAAGGTCGTCAGCACCAGCACCCGGGGCACGTGCGTACCTCCGGCGGCCTCCCGTACGATCCGGCGGGTCGCCTCGATGCCGTCCACGCCGGGCATCCGGATGTCCATCAGCACCACGTCGGGCAGCAGTGCCCGCGACTGGTCCTGCGCGGTCTTGCCGTCCCCCGCCTCGCCGACCACGGTGAGGTCGGGTTCGGCCTCGAGGATCAGGCGGAAACCGGTGCGCAGAAGTGGCTGGTCGTCCACCAGCAGCACTCTGATCGTCATCATGTGTCCTTGAGGGGGAACCGGGCATCAACCTCGAATCCGCCCTCGGGACGTGGGCCGATCCTCAGAAGTCCACCATAGAGGGCAACGCGCTCGCGGATGCCCACCAGGCCGTGACCGGTCACCCTCTCGCTCGGTTCACCCGCTTCCTGGCCGAGGCCGTCGTCGGTGACCCGCACGGCCAGCTCACCCGACTCGTGCCGCACCGTCACCCAGGCTCGTGCCCGCGGCCCCGCGTGCCGCAGGCTGTTGGTCAGGGCCTCCTGCACCAGCCGGTACGCGGCCAGGTCGACCCCGGGCGGCAGCGCCCCCGTGGTCCCGCGCTCGTCCTCGATCCACAGCTGTGTCGGCAGCCCCGCCTCGCGCATCTGGTCGACCAGGGCGGGAATCTCACGCATCCCCGGCTGCGGACTGCGCTCGGCGGGCGCCGCGTCGGTCCTGAGCACGCCCACGAGGCTGCGCATCTCCGACATCGCGGTCCGGCCCAGCTCCTCGATCGCGGACAGGGCCTCCCGGGCCCCCTCGGGGTTCCCGGCCAGCACCCGGCGTGCCGCGGCTGCCTGGACGGTCATCACGCTCACGTGATGGGCCACCACGTCGTGCAGCTCACGGGCGATGCGGGAGCGCTCCTCGGCTCTGGCCGCCCGGGTGTCGGCCTCCCGGATATGCTCCATGCGCCGTGCCCGGTCGTGCAGCTCCGCCTGGTAGGCCCGGCGTAGCCGCACGTTCCGGCCGGCGATCCACAGGGAGACGGCGAAGACGACCATCAGCAGGTGGGTACTCCACTCGCCAAGCCCGCCGCCGACCGCCGCGGACAGGAAGTGGCCGGTCAGGGCCAGTGCGGGAGCGCAGAGACTGACCGCCAGGCCGCGCCGGACGGCGATCGTGTAGACCAGCACCAGGGCGGCGAGCCAGAGCAGGGAGGGGTTCCGGCCCGCCGCGGCCAGCGTGATCTCGATCAGGCAGACCAGACAGAGCAGCAGAAAAGGCCAGTGGCGGCGCAGCGCCACCGACAGGCAACCGATCACGATCAGTCCGAGGCTCATCGCGTCCGGCTCCCCGAGCCGGGCCGGGTCGCCGAAAACCTGGGAGACGTGGGCGAAGGGAACCGAGGCGGCCGCCAGCGCCCCCCCGAGGAACAGATCAGGGATCAGCGGATGCTCGCGGAACCAGGCCCGCAGGCTACCGATGGTGTTGCGCACACAACCAACTTAGGTGCCCTTCCTGCCCGGCCACCCTGCCACAGGCGGATATCCTCCTCATCCCCACGTAGGACAGTGTTCGATTGCGGCGCCGGTTGCCGGCGACGCTAACGCGTCGCGGTTCGGCCGCTCTTGTCCGGCTCCTTCCCTCGTCGGGCGGGGCCGTTCGTTCCTCACGACCCCGCCCTCCTCAGTCCAGTCCCCGGCGCGGCCTCACGGGCCATTGGCGACGCCGGCGCGTCCCAAGGATTCTTCCTGGGGCGGGTCCAGGCGTCCTCGCCGTGACGCGCGGTGGCGCGATCGACACAGCCGCTACAGCTCGTCGGTGGCGGCCCTTGAGGTCTTGGCGGGGCGGCGGTTGCTGCGGACGGTGTCGCCGGGCTGGCGCTCGGGCACCGGCGGGGGAGTGCCGCCGAACTCCGGGCACAGGTCCTTGTAGCTGCACCAGCCGCACAGCCTGCTGGGCCTGGCACGCCACTCGCCCGTCTCCAGCGCCCGCTCGATGGCCTGCCACAGGGCCTGGACCTTCCTCTCGGTGGCCAGCAGGTCGGCCTCGTCGGGTGCGTAGCGCAGGACCTCGCCGCCACCTCCCAGATACATCAGCTGGAGCAGGCGGGGCACCGAGCCGCGCAGCCGCCACAGCACCAGCGCGTAGAACTTCATCTGGAACAGCGCCTTGGCCTCGAAGGCGGGCCCCGGGGCGCTGCCGGTCTTGTAGTCGACGACGCGGACCTCGCCGCCGGGGGCCACGTCCAGCCTGTCGATGTAGCCCCGCAGCATCAGGCCGCTGCCGAGCACCGCCTCCACGTAGAGTTCCCGTTCGGCGGGCTCCAGGCAGGTGGGGTCCTCAAGGGTGAAGTAACTTTCCAGCATGACCCGGGCCTGGGCCAGCCACTCGGCGCGGTCGTCGTCGCCGGTGAACATGTCGGCATACGAAGGATCCTCCTGCTGCAGCCTGTGCCACTGTGGCTCCAGCAGGTCCTGGGCCGCGGCGACCGTGCGGCCGGGGGCGGGCAGGTCGTACAGCCGTTCCAGCACGGAATGGACCATCGTGCCGCGCACGGCGGCCGGCGACGGAGGTTCGGGGAGCCTGTCGACCACCCGGAAACGGTAGAGCAGCGGGCACGTCATGAAGTCACCCGCCCGCGACGGCGACAGGGCTCCGATGATCGTGGGCTCGGTCAGCGACATGACCGCACTGTAGGTCACAGTGACGACAGTTTGTGCCCGAGGTGCCCTCGTGGCGTCTGCCAGTGGGCCGGCGGCGCGTACCATCGAGGCTTGAGGGTGGATTGAACACGGGTTGAACGAGGAGTGGTGAGCCAGCGGTGAGCAGCGACAGCCCACGCCGGGACAGTTCAGGGCTGCGGATGGGCCGGCCGTTCGGCATTCCGGTCTACGTCTCGCCGACCTGGCTCATCGTGGCGGCGTTCATCACCTACTCGTTCCAGGGCGTGGTGGCCTTCTGGCTGCCCGAGCTGAGCATCCCGATCACGTACGTCGTCGCGTTCGTCTTCGCGGTGCTGCTCTACGTCTCGGTGCTCCTGCACGAGCTGGCGCACTGCGTGGTCGCCAGGATGTACGGCCTGCCGGTCCGGCGCATCACGCTCTACCTGCTCGGCGGCGTCTCGGAGATCGAGCGCGAGCCGGAGACGCCCGGCAGGGAGTTCATGGTGGCCTTCGCGGGCCCCCTGCTCTCGCTCGGCCTGGCCGCGCTCGGTTTCGCCGCCTCCCGGATCATCGACCCCGGCACGATCCCCGGCGTCCTGGTCTTCCAGCTCTGGTTCGCCAACCTGATCGTCGGTGTCTTCAACATGCTGCCGGGGTTGCCGCTCGACGGGGGGCGCATGCTCCGCGCGGGCGTCTGGAAAATCACCCGCAAGCCCGGTACGGGCACGGTCGCCGCGGCCTGGGCGGGCCGGGGGCTGGCCGTGGCCCTGGTCGCGATCCCCATCGGGCTGGCGCTGGCGACCGGGTCGGCGCCGGACATGACGTTCGCCTGGTCGGTGCTGCTGGCCGCCTTCATCTGGTTCGGTGCCACCCAGGCGCTGCGCGGCGCCCGGGTGCGCGCCCGCATCCCCAAGGTCAACGCCCGTGCCCTGGCCAGGAGGGCCATCGCGGTCACCGGTGACGTGCCGCTGGCCGAGGCCCTGCGCCGGGCGGCGGAGGCACAGGCGGGGGCGATGGTGGTCGTCGACCACGAGGGCCACCCCACGGGCATCGTCAACGAGGTCGCGGTGGAGGCCACCCCGGAGAGCCGCCGCCCCTGGGTGACGACGGGCTCGCTCTCGCGCAGCCTCGAACCGTCGCTGGTACTGGCCGCCGACCTGGAGGGGGAGCCGTTGATCGACGCCATGCGCGAGTCCCCGGCGGGTGAGTATCTCCTGGTGGAGCGCGGTGGCGAGATCTTCGGTGTGCTCGCGACGTCTGACGTGAATCGAGTGTTCAGCGGAGTTTAAGCGAACCACATGTCACTTGCAGGCGTCTCACTGAATACTCGCCGAAGACAGGACGACCAGGGAAAATCATCCCTGTTTGTCCTACTCGTTTTCGGCTCGTACCAGGACTAGGGTTTTGGCTAGTGAACTGGCTGGCCATGTAGCTTAAGGGACGTCAATTGGCACCCCCCCACACGCCGGCTCCGGCCGGCGATCTGACGCCGGATCTTCTCGGCGCGCCCGAGTGGACCGACCAGATGGTCGCCGCCGCGGGCATACCCATGTACGACATCCCGTTCCTCACGGTCGGTGGCGGCATGGGCTCCTTCGTGACGCTCGACTATCTGAGGATTTACGGCGTCCCCACCTCGCAGATGCGGGTGGTCTCCAATATCGACCACCCATGGCAGACCTACGAGTTCCTCACCAGGTGCTCGCAGATCCCCCGTGGGGAGCGGATCCGCTCCGACTCCTCCTCCCGCCCGGACAATCTGTGGGGGTTCCCCTCCTACGCCCTGGAAGAGGCGTGGAAGGAGAAGAAACCGTCGTACCTGTGGCAGATCCTCACCGAGCCGCTCCTGAACGACTACTGGACCCCGCGCGCGGGCACGGTCTTCGAGAACCTGGAGCGCGAGGCCAAACGCATCAACTACTGGGACATGCTGGTCAAGGGACAGGTGCGGATGGTCCGCCGCCGGGCCGGGGGCGGCTACTTCACGGTGGTCACCCCGCCGGACGGCGCGGCGGCGACCAAGCGCATCATCTTCCGTTCGCGCTTCGTGCACATCGCGATCGGCTACCCGGGCCTGAAGTTCCTGCCCGACCTGCAGGAGTTCCGGACCAAGCACGGTGACTACCAGCACGTCGTCAACGCCTACGAGCCGCACGAGCAGGTCTACGAGTTCCTGAAGACCAGGCCGGGCACCGTGGTCATTCGCGGCGGCGGCATCGTCGCCTCCCGGGTGCTCCAGCGGCTGTTCGACGACCGGGAGCGGTACGGCCTGCAGACCCAGATCATCCACATCTTCCGCACGTTCGTCAGCGGCTCCCACGGCCCGCACATCTGGTCACGCCGCAAGGGCGGGGACGGCTGGGCCTACCAGGGCTTCAACTACCCCAAGTCGGTGTGGGGCGGTCAGCTCAAGGCGCAGATGCGCAAGCTCGAGGGTGCCGACCGGGCGAAGAAGTACAAGCAGATGGGCGGCACCAACACCCCCTACCGGCGGCGCTGGCAGGAGCAGATGCGCGCGGGGCGCAGTGGCGGCTACTACCACCCCGTGCAGGGCACCGTGGACCGTGTGGAGCACGGCCAGGACGGGCGGCTGGTCAGCTACGTGCGCAGCAGCGACGGCATCGTCCGCGAGCCGGTCTCCGACTACATCATCGACTGCACCGGCCTGGAGGCCGACATCGCCGAGCATCGGATCTTCGCGGACCTGCTCCAGCACGGCGGGGCGTTCCGCAATCCGGTGGGCAGGCTCGAGGTGGAGCGCCACTTCGAGGTGAAGGGGACGGCCAACGGTGACGGCGCCCTCTACGCCTCGGGATCGGCCACGCTCGGAGGTTACTTCCCGGGCGTCGACACCTTCCTCGGCCTGCAGATCGCGGCTCAGGAGATAGCCGACGACCTGGCAAGGCGAGGGTTCGTCAAGAAGATGGGACCGCTGCGCTCGACCTCGCAGTGGTTCAAGTGGGCCTTCAACTCGTCGGTATAAGGAGTAGTCCCCCGTGGTTCCGACTCTGTGGGGCCGTATTCAGACGCGCCTCTTCATGCTCGCCACCGTTGGCGCGATCATCACCCTGCTGATCGTTCCGGTGCTTCCCGGCTCCTCCGGGCCGCTCTCCGAGCGCTACCTCAACGGTTTTCTGGTCCTCGCGGCGGTAGGTGTGCTGGGGATCGTCTGGGAGCTGATATATCACTTCCTGATGCAGTTCAGATGGGAGAAGGACTGGCCGACCCTCTTCGGTCTGCTGACGCTCGTGCCCGAAGGCCTTGTGCTGTACTTTTTGCTACGGTCCGGTGCAGTCGATGTTATCGATCCGGTCCCGCCGGCCGCCTTCTGGACGCACTTCACCGTCGTCTGGGTATGCATCTGGCTGGTGACGAACGGCCCCATGCGGGTGCCGTTCATCCGGTGGCGTTTCCGGGGAGGGAGAGTTCTGTGACCGACCAGGGCTTCGGAGTGGTGCGTCCGCTTCCGGGCAACGGGCTGGTGGCCTATGTGGGCGGCCTGCTGCTGGTGTGCGACGCGGCCGAGGCCGTCGTTGAGGATCTGCTGGGGGCGCTGCGGGAGACCGCGGCCTCGGGCGGCGACGGCCGGTCGCTGGCCCGCCGTGTCGCCCAGATCCTCGCCGTCGTGATAGGCGAGCCGGTGGCGTGTGCCGTCGCCGGTCCGGTCAACGGGGGAGTGGCCGTCCTGGTCAGCGGTCCGGCATTCGCGGCGGTGACCGGCGCGGCCGGTGAGATCCAGCTCGCCGGGCGTGACGCGCTCACCTGGTCCGACCGCTTGGTCCCCGGCCCGGTGACCCGGGTGGAGCTGAGCCTGCCCGACGCCGGGGCCGCGCACCCGCTGTCCCGGCTGGACGCCGGAGTGATCGTCGCGGGCGGCGTCTGGTGCGACCTGACGGAGGTGGGGGCCGCCCCGCAGGCCATGCCGCGGATGGAGCCCGCCGCGTCACAGGCCCACCAGGCGCCCCGGATGGAGCCCGTGGCCCCCGCGCCCACCCCGATGCCCGCGCCCCCCGAGCGGCCGGCCTCCCCCGAGTGGTCGGCCCCACCGGAGGGCGCCCCGCCGGCGCCCTACCCGCTGGGCCCGGCCGAGCCCTATCCGATGGGCCCGGCGGATCCCTACCCGCCGGTCACCGCCCCGCCGCCGATGGAGCCGCAGCCGCAGGCGTGGCACTCCGAGCCGCCCCCCGGGGCCTCACCGCAGGGGCAGATGCCCTCCGCCGGACCCGCCCCCGCGATGGTCCACCATGAAGAGGTCCGTCACGAGGACATCGACACGGCCAGGGCCAGCGGGATGGGCGGGGATCCCGTCGACGTCCGCGACCAGCCGTTCGAGTATGAGTTGCTGACGCCCGGCGCGGCCGAGCCGCCGGGGCCCGCGCCGAGCTCCGGGGCCGAACCCGAGGCACGGCCGCTGGTCTACGGGGTCGACTGCAAGAACGACCACTTCAACGACCCTCGCGTGCCCTACTGCGCGGTCTGCGGTATCGCACTGGTCCAGCGCACCCTCGTTCCCTACAAGGGACCGCGCCCGCCGCTGGGGGTCCTGCTCCTGGACGACGGTCTCACGCTGCGGCTCGACACCGACTATCTGGTGGGCCGCGACCCTGAGCGGGCACCCGAGGTGGCCGACGGCTCTGTGCGCCCGGCCAAGGTCACCAGCCCCGACGGTTCGGTCTCCCGCCGGCATCTGCGGGTGGCGCTGGACGGCTGGGACGTCAATCTGGTCGATCTGGGATCTGTCAACGGCACCCAGATCCAGCCGCCCGGCGACCCCAACTTCTACGACATCCCGCCGAACGAGCCGGTTACCATCATGCCCGGCACCACCGTGCGGATCGGCGTCTCACGCACCATGCGCTACGAGTCACACCGCAACGGCTGAGAACGCCTTCCGAGTGGTTTCCGGGTGGTGCGGCCAGGGCCGTACCACCCGGCTCTTTTGCCGTGCCGCTCGCGCTCAGAGCCGCGGGGCCGGGGCGCGCAGGGCGGAGACGGCCTCGGCCCAGTCGACCGGGTCTGGGTCCTGCTCGGCGCGGACCAGCAGGTGCGCGCCCTCCGGGGCGGTCCCGGTGTCGGCGGCCACGACCAGCGCGTTCCCGGGGATCGCACCCGCGGCGGCCGCGACGCCGAGCTTGGACAGCCGCTGGGCCAGGGCTGAGGCCCGGTTCCCGCCGGTGACGACCAGTGGCCGGTTCCACAGCATCGCGAGGATGAGCGCCACGTGCGCGGCCGCGTCGTCACCGGAGCCGTAACGTACCGCGACCGGCCCCGGCTCGGAACCGGGCTCGGACTGTTCCGGCACGGGCAAGGACACGGTCACCACGCGGCAGAGCGCGCCGTCACGCACGGCGGCATAGCCGGGGACACCGGCGGGCAGCACCAGCAGGTCGGCTCGGGCGCCGGCGGCCAGCTCCGGCGACTCACCTGCCACATCCGCGCTGAACCGGCTCACCACCCTGGTCTCCGAGCCGCGCTCGCGGGCACCGCCGGCCAGCGCCTCCAGGTCGTGGAGGGTCTCGGCCAGTTCGGCCAGCTCCGAGGAGAGGCCGCTGCCGACCTCCAGGCGGCCTGCCGGGTAGGGGCGCAGGTGGCCCAGGACCACCTCGGACGGCGATCTGGACAGGGCCAGGGTGGTGGCCAGGCCGACCAACGGGGCCTGCTCGGCGGGCGGATCGGGCACGATCACCAGTATCCGGTGGGCGGCGGTCACGCCGAGGGCGGCACGTTCGGCCTCGGCGATGTCGCGGGCCACCCGCCTGTCGGGGTAGATCCTGCGCACCAGCGGGCCGGTCATCGCGGTCGTGACGAGGGCCATGACCACCATCAGCGAGTAGAGCTCGTCGTCGAGCACGCCCTTCTGCAGGCCGACGGTGAGGATGACGATCTCGGTGAGCCCTCGGGTGTTGAGTAGGGAGGCCAGTGCCCAGGACTGCCGGTTGGGCAGCCGCTGGGTCCGCGCGGCGGCGTAGGAGCCGAGCAGCTTGCCGCCGATCGCGACGACCAGGATCGCGGAAAGCGTGCCGAGGCTGGACAGGTCGAGTTCGCGCAGGTTGACGTTGAGCCCCGCCACCACGAAGAACATCGGCAACAACAGCAGCACGGCGAGTTGTTCCAGCCGCTCCAGGATCTCGTGGTTGAGCCGTTCCGCCCCCTCGCGGGGCATCACCGCGCCGAACACGAACGCGCCGAAGATGAAGTGGACGTGCATCCACTCGGTGGCCCAGGCCGATCCGATCAGGCCGAGGAGCACCAGGGAGAGCAGGCCGGGCGTCAGCCGCCCGGCCTTCTCGTACGCGGGCACCAGCCGGGCCAGCAGGGGCTTGACGACCAGGAACATCACCAGGGCGTACGGCAGGGCGAGCAGGACCTTCCACTGCCCCTCGGACTCTCCGGCCCCCGCGATGCCCACCACCACCGCCAGGACGGTCCAGGCGAGCACGTCGATGACGGCCGCCGAGGCCAGGGCGAGGCCGCCGAGCGTGATCCGCTGCATTCCCCGGTCGGTGAGGACCCGCGCCAGCACCGGGAAGGCGGTGGCGGCCATCGCCGCGCCCATGAACAGCACGAACGGCAGGGTCTTGTCGCCTCCCACGTGCTCACCCGCGATGGCCAGCGCGAGCACGCAGCCCAGGACGAACGGCACCACGGTCGAGCCGAGCGCCACGGTCATCGCGATCCGTCCCTTGCCCCTGACCAGCTTCTGGTCCAGTTCCAGGCCGACGACGAACATGAACAGCACCAGGCCGACGTTGGCCAGGGCCTGTAACGGGGGCCGCATCTCGGAACCGAACAGTTCGTCGCCGATCAGGGGGCCCAGCAGGGTGGGGCCCAGCAGGATGCCGGCCACGATCTCGCCGATGACCGGAGGTTGGCCGAGCCATCTGGCCAGCGCTCCGAAGAGCCGCGCGGCCGCGAGGACGATGACAAGGTCGAGCAGGAGCAGATCCATGTGCAGCACTTGCGAGCACGCTTTCCGTATGCAAAGAAAAGCCCCGAGAATGGCGAAGGCGACGTTACCGTGTGTGGGATGTCGTCGCGAACGTTGCGCAGGCATGGAGGGAGACCGTTGTGGAAGGTATCGCCGATTACGAGTTCATCCGGTCACTGGGAGCCGGTAATCACGGTGAGTTCTACTTGGCGAAAAGGCCCGAGCGGTTACCCATCGAGGTGGATCTGGTCGCGGTGAAGGTGGTGGGGGGTACGGGGAACGACGCCTTCCGCCGGGCCACGAGAGAGTTGAAGGCGTTCGCCGCGGTGCGCTCCCCGTATCTGGTGCGGCTCTACGACGCCGGCCAGCAGGGCGGGGTGTTCTATTACTCGATGGAGTACCTGCCGGACGGCTCGCTGGCGCATCCTGCGGAGCGGCCGTCGCGTGAGCGGGTGCTGCGCTCGATCGCCTGCGTCGCCCACGCGGCGCAGGCACTGCATGAGGAGGGCATCGTCCACCGCGACATCCGCCCCGGCAACGTGCTGCTCGCCGACGGCGGGGGCAAGCTCTCCGACCTGGGCCTGTCGCAGGTGCTGACGCCGGGCGTGACGGTGACCGGGATGGGGGACATCGGTTCGGTGGAGTTCACCGACCCCACGCTGCTGCAGGGGGAGACGCCCACCCCCGCGGGCGACGTGTGGTCGCTGGGCGCGACGCTGCACTGGGCGGTGAGCGGCGTCGGGCTTTACGGGGAACTGCCCACCCACGACCCGCTGCTGACCCTGCGAAAGGTGTACAGCACGCCGCCGTCGATCGATCCGGGGTTGGAGCCCGAGTTGTCGGATCTGGTCCAGGCATGCCTCGGCGACGTGGCCAAGCGGCCCACCGCGAGAGGGGTGGCCGACCGGCTCTACGCCCTGCTGGCCTGAGCTTCCGCCCGTGCCCCGGACCGGGACCTCGGCTCCCTGAGCGTACGTGCCGGGAGCCGAGCGGGCACGGGGGGCGAGCGGGTACGGGACCGGGCGCTACGCGCCGGTGGGACGCAGGCGGTCCAGTTCGGCGTTGAGCACTCGCTCCAGGCGCGCGGTGCCGACCCTGTCCGGATAGAGCAGGCGGTGCACGCTCAGCCCGTCGACCAGGGCGAGTAGCCGCTCGGTCACGTCGTCGAGGTCTTCGGTGGTGGAGATCTCCCCACCGGCGACCGCGGCGCCGAGCAGGCTGCGCACCAGGTAGCGCAGCTCCTCGGCCTCGGCGCGTTGCGCCTCCAGCATCGCCGGGCTGGTCATGCTGCGACCCCAGAAGCCGACCTCCAGCCCGCTCTCCCGGGTGCGCTCCTCGTCCAGTGGCAGGTTGTCGAGGAGGAGCTCGCGTAGCGCCGCCAGCCCGGTGAGGCCGGCCAGCTTGCCGCGCAGGCGCTCCACGATGCGCCGGTGCGAGGAGCGCAGCGCCGACAGCATGATGTCGTCCTTGTCGGCGAAGTAGTGGGTCAGCACGCCGTTGGAGTAGCCGGCCTCCTTGGCGATCGCCCTGGTCGTGGCGGCCTCGATGCCCTCGCGCAGGATGATGCGGCGAGCGGCCTCGATGACCTCCTCGCGACGCTCCCCATGATCGACGATCTTTGGCAACTCGGTTCCCTCCCGAACGGAATCCGTTGACATTGTAGTCGGTCGCCCGTCTATTATCCGCTGAAGACATGAGGAGGACTCGCTATGACCGTCGTAGCCCTCGGGGTGCACATCGTGGACGTGCTCGCCAGGCCGGTGGAGTCGATTCCCGCCGGGCAGGACACCCACCTGCTGGAGCAGATCCGCGTCACGGCCGCGGGTGCCGCGGCCGCGACCGCCGTCGACCTGGCCGCGCTCGGTGTCCCGGTGGCCTCGGTGGGGGCGGTCGGCGACGACGAGCTCGGAGACCTGCTCGTCATGATGATGGGGCGGCGCGGCGTCGACGTGACCGGGGTGGTCCGCAGGCGGGGAGAGCAGACGGCCGCCTCGATCCTGCCCATCCGCCCGGACGGCGGGCGCCCGTCCTTCCACGTCCCCGGAGCCAACCTGGGCCTGGTGGTCGCCGACGTCGGACGCGAGCGGATCCTCGGCGCGCGCGTCGTGCACCTGGGGGGCATGGACGTGACCTGGGGTCTGTACGACCCCGCCTTCTTCGCGCTGCTCGACGAGGCGCGCGCGGCGGGCACGATCATCACAATGGACCTTCTGTCTAATATGCCGGACCTCATGCAGGGGGTTCGGAGCTTTCTCCCGCACGTCGACTACCTTCTGCCCAACGAGGAGCAGGCACTGCTGATGAGCGGCGCGGGCAGTGCGGAGGAGGCCGCGCTGGCCCTGCTGGGGGAGGGGCCCTCGGCGGTCCTGGTCACGCTCGGTGCGGACGGAAGTCTGATAGCCGAGGCGGAGGGCGTCACCCGCGTTCCCGCCCTCGACGTCGAAGTGGTCGACACCACGGGGTGCGGTGACGCCTACTGCGCCGGGTTCATCGCCGGTCTGGTCGACGGCCGTGACGTGGCCGGCGCGGCACGGCTCGGCACCGAGCTGGCCGCCCGCGTCGCGGGCGGCCTGGGGTCGGACGCCGGCCTGGACGGGGCGCGCGCACTACGTGAGGAGAAGTGATCCCGCCGCTCGCGGCCGGGTACGGCAGCGAAGCGCACGAACCGATCCGGATCTGAAAGGACGCCGCATGTCCATCGACGCCAGACTCAGGGAGCGGGCCGCCAAGGTCGTCCCCGGCGGCATGTACGGCCACCTCAACGCGGCCCTGCACGGCCCCGCCTACCCGCAGTTCTTCGTCGGCGGCGAGGGTTGCCGCCAGCGGGACGCCGACGGGCGCGAGTACGTCGACCTCATGTGCTCCTGGGGTCCCGTCGTGCTCGGCCACCGCCACCCCGCGGTCGAGGCCGCCGTCACGGCCCAGCTCGCCGTGGGCGACTGCCTCAACGGCCCCGGCCCCGTCTATGTGGAGCTCGCCGAACTCCTGGTGGACACCGTCCCGCAGGCCGACTGGGCGATGTTCTCCAAAAACGGCACCGATGCCACCACCCAGGCCCTGATGGTGGCCCGCGCCGCCACCGGCAGGACTAAGGTCCTCATGGCGCACGGCGCCTACCACGGGGCCGACCCGTGGTGCACGCCCAGTACGGCGGGGACCACCCCCAGCGAGCGCGCGGACCTGGTCGAGTTCACCTACAACGACCTCGCCAGCGTCGAGGCCGCCGCGGCGCAGGCGGAGGGCGATGTCGCCGCGATCATCGTGACGCCGTTCAAGCACGACTCGTTCGAGGACCAGGAACTCGTCGCCGCGGAGTTCGCCCGGGGGGTGCGGGCGCTGGCCGACCGGATCGGCGCCGCCCTGGTGATCGACGACGTGCGCGGTGGCTGGCGGATCGACCTCGGCGGCTCCTGGGAGCCGCTGGGCGTGCGCCCCGACCTGTACGCCTTCAGCAAGGCCATGGCCAACGGCCACCCGATCGCCGCCGTCACCGGGGTGGACGCCCTGCGGGGACCCGCCCAGACGCTCTACTCCACGGGTTCCTTCTGGTTCAACGCCGCTCCGATGGCCGCGGCCAAGGCCACCATCGAGACGCTGCGCGACATCGACGGCATCGCCCTGATGGAGCGCGCGGGCACCCGCCTGCGTGAGGGCCTCGCCGCCCAGGCCGCCTCCCACGGCTTCACGGTCAACCAGACCGGCCCGGTGCAGATCCCCTGGCTCTCCTTCGAGGGGGACGCGACCCTGGACAAGGGCATGTTCTGGGCGGCGGCCTGCCTGCAGGAGGGCGTCTACCTCCACCCGTGGCACAACTGGTTCCTGTCCGCGGCCCACACCGACGCCGACATCGACCGGGTGCTGCAGGGCACCGACGCCGCCTACGCCAGGCTCAGGGCCCACTTCGGCGCCGACTGAACGCGGCCCCTAGCGTGGGGCGTCCCGCAGCCGGTACCACTGCAGGTCGTCCAGGCGGGTGCCGTCGGGGCCGGGCAGCAGCCCGCGCAGCAGTGCCTCGCGGGTGAAGCCCGCGCGCTCCAGCACGCGCTGCGAGGCGATGTTGGCGGGGGAGGTGCCCGCGATGATCCGGCTCAGGGAGGTGTGCTCGAAGGTCCAGTCGACCAGCAGGTTCACCGCCCTGGTGGTGAAACCCC
Organism: Streptosporangium sp. NPDC049644; assembly: GCF_040675205.1. Classification (NCBI taxonomy): domain Bacteria; kingdom Bacillati; phylum Actinomycetota; class Actinomycetes; order Streptosporangiales; family Streptosporangiaceae; genus Streptosporangium; species Streptosporangium sp. NPDC049644. The sequence continues at coordinate 38,181 of NZ_JBFAOJ010000075.1, forward strand.
TGCCGCGGAACGCCGGCAGCAGGCTGTAACCCGTCATGGCCTGCCCCAGTGGCGGGATCACGTTGGAGAGCTGGATCTCCCCGGCGAACGCGCCCGTCGCGGCGTCCGCGATCACCGCCTCGACCCCCCGGCCGGCCAGCTGGTTCGCGCCCGCCGTGCGGCACCGCTCCTCGACGTCCTCGGCGCTGTGGGGCTCGGGCGGGACGCTGTACCTCACGACGTCGGGCAGGTTGCGCAGCGCCAGGTAGTCGGCGGCGTCGGCGGGAGTGAGCGGCCGCAGCCGTACGACCCCGTCGGTCAGCGAGCCGCCGGGGAAGTCCGGCAGGAGCGGCGCCACGCGCTCGCCGGAGTCGCCCCGCAGGCGTGCGAAGGACACCAGGTCGCGGCGGGTGCCGTCACGCTGCTGCTCGGCCCCGCGTCGCACGCCCTCGCGCTGGAAGCCGGCGGCCAGGGCCACCCGCTGGCTGGCCAGGTTCTCCACGTCGGCGAGGAGTTCGACGCGTTCCACCCCGTGGCCGAAGGCCCATCCGGCCAGCGCGGCGGCGGCGGCCGTGGCCACCCCCCGGCCCCGCGCCCATGGGGCGACCAGGTAGCCGATCTCGTTGGTGCTCCGCAGGCGGGAGGGCTTGAGGCCGATGTTGCCCAGCCACTCGTCCGTCTCCGCGTCCGCGATGGCGAACGCGGCTCCCCCGGCCTTCCAGTCCTCCTCGGCCACCTCCAGGTACTGGAGCGCGTCGTCCCGGGTGTAGGGCACGGGCACCAGGGGGAGGAAACGGACGATCTCCGGGTCCGCGCAGGCGCGGACGATCGCTTCGGTATCGGCGGGGGAGAGCGGCCTCAGCACGACGGGGCCTGCCGGAACCACATCTTGGGGAAACATGCGACAACAGCTACCAGTTCTCCTATAGCGGGGCTAACTATTTTACGGATCGTAGCTCTCCGTCTGTTACGGACAGTCGTGTCCCTCTCCCCCTGCTCGATCGCCGCTCCCGGATCGAGGCGGGATCGGCCGCGGTCGCGCGCCGTTAACCTTGCGGTCATGGGTTTTCGCAGGCATGGGCCGTTTCAGGCCGGGGATCAGGTTCAGCTCACCGACCCCAAGAACAAGCGTCATACGGTGACGCTGAAGGAAGACGGCGTGTTCCACACGCACAAGGGCGGGATCCCGCACAGTGAGCTGATCGGCCGGCCCGAGGGCTCGGTGGTGCGTTCGTCCGGGGGCACCCAGTATCTGGCGTTCAGGCACCTGCTTCAGGACTACACGCTCTCCATGCCGCGCGGCGCGGCGGTCATCTACCCCAAGGACTCGGCGCAGATCGTGGCCATGGCCGACATCTTCCCGGGTGCCCGGGTGGTGGAGGCGGGGGTCGGCTCCGGCGCGCTCACCTGCTTCCTGCTGCGCGCGGTGGGTTCCGAGGGCACCGTCACCTCCTACGAGCGGCGCCAGGACTTCGCCGAGATCGCCACCAAGAACGTGGAGAAGTTCTACGGCGGCCCAATGTCGCAGTGGCGTCTGGTGGTCGGCGACTTCGTCGCGGACCTCGACGAGAGTGACGTCGACCGGATCATCCTCGACATGCTCGCCCCGTGGGAATGTGTGGACGCCGCGGCCAAGGCGCTCACCCCTGGCGGTGTGATCTGCTGTTATGTCGCGACCACAACCCAGCTGTCGCGTACGGTCGAAACTCTCCGGGAGCACGGGAGTTTCACCGAGCCCCATGCGTGGGAGACCCTGGTTCGTGACTGGCATGTCGAGGGGCTGGCTGTGCGGCCCGACCACAGGATGGTCGGCCACACCGGCTTCCTGGTCACGGCCCGTCGCATGGCCGACGGGGTGACGCCGCCACCTCGACGTAGACGTCCGGCGAAGGGTGCACAGGGTGAGGAGTCCACGTCTTCCGCCACATGATGACGATTCGGCCACGACGGTCCGTGAGGGAGTGACACGAGAGCGGACCTTCGTGTTCTTATGCTTCTAGTACTAAAAGCACCAAAAGGGATTAATCATCGCGCACTTAATGTAGTCATACGAACACTGCTCAGCCAGGTAAGGGACAGCCCTTAGATGGGTAGGGTTTCGAGTAGTCGGTCTCGACTGGGAAGGAGGTGACGCCGTGGCAGCTCGCGACGACGCTGAGGCTCGAGCCGCGCAGCGCGAACGGGAGGTCGCTGACCTCACAACACAGGTCTCCTTCCTGCAGGAGGAGATCACCGTGTTGCGTCGGAAGCTGACGGAGTCTCCCCGGCAGGCCAGGATCCTTGAAGAGCGTCTCCATGACTTGCAGGCGAACCTCGCGGCCGTAACCGGCCAGAACGAGCGTCTGGTGGCCACCCTCAAGGAGGCCAGAGACCAGATCGTCGCCTTGAAGGAGGAAGTAGACCGGTTGGCGCAGCCGCCATCCGGGTTCGGCGTGTTCCTCGAAACCAGAGAAGACGGCACGGTGGAGGTTTTCACCGGGGGCCGCAAACTCAGGGTGAACGTCAGTCCGGCGGTGGACGTCGACTCGCTGAAGCGCGGCCAGGAGGTCATGCTCAACGAGGCGCTCAACGTGGTCGAGGCCCTCGGTTTCGAGGAACTCGGCGAGATCGTGATGCTCAAGGAGCTTCTTGAGGATGGCCAGCGCGCCTTGGTGATCTCGCATGCCGACGAGGAGCGGGTGGTGAAGCTCGCCGAGTCGCTGGTGGGCCAGCCGATCCGGGCAGGCGACTCCCTGTTGCTCGAACCCCGTTCCGGCTACGTCTACGAGCGCATCCCCAAGTCCGAGGTCGAGGAGCTCGTCCTGGAGGAGGTGCCCGACATCTCCTACGAGGAGATCGGCGGGCTGATGCGGCAGATCGAGCAGATCCGGGACGCCATCGAGCTCCCGTACCTGCACGCCGACCTCTTCCGTGAGCACAAGCTCCGCCCACCCAAGGGCGTCCTGCTCTACGGACCGCCCGGCTGTGGCAAGACGCTCATCGCCAAGGCCGTCGCCAACTCCCTGGCCAAGCAGGTCGCGGAGAAGACCGGCCAGTCCGGAAAGAGCTTCTTCCTCAACATCAAGGGGCCCGAGCTTCTCAACAAGTACGTCGGTGAGACCGAGCGGCACATCCGCCTGGTCTTCCAGCGGGCCCGGGAGAAGGCCTCCGAGGGCACCCCGGTGATCGTGTTCTTCGACGAGATGGACTCGATCTTCCGGACCCGAGGCTCGGGCGTCTCCTCCGACGTCGAGAACACCATCGTTCCCCAGCTCCTGTCGGAGATCGACGGCGTCGAGGGCCTGGAGAACGTCATCGTGATCGGCGCCTCCAACCGTGAGGACATGATCGACCCGGCGATCCTGCGGCCCGGCCGCCTGGACGTCAAGATCAAGATTGAGCGGCCGGACGCCGAGGCGGCCAGGGACATCTTCTCGAAGTACCTCATCGCGGAGCTCCCGCTCCACTCCGAGGACCTCTCCGAGCACGGCGGGAACCGCCAGGAGACCATCTTCGGGATGATCCAGCGGGTCGTCGAGCGGATGTACACCGAGAGCGAGGAGAACCGCTTCCTTGAGGTGACCTACGCCAACGGGGACAAGGAGGTCCTGTACTTCAAGGACTTCAACTCCGGCGCGATGATCCAGAACATCGTCGACCGCGGCAAGAAGATGGCGATCAAGCAGTTCCTGGAGACCGGGCAGAAGGGTCTGCGGATCCAGCATCTGCTGGCGGCCTGCGTGGACGAGTTCTCCGAGAACGAGGACCTGCCCAACACCACCAACCCCGACGACTGGGCCCGCATCTCCGGCAAGAAGGGCGAGCGGATCGTCTACATCCGCACCCTCGTGACGGGCAAGCAGGGCACCGAGGCCGGGCGTTCCATCGACACGGTGGCCAACACCGGTCAGTACCTGTAACGGCGGCACGCGTGCCGATCGACGGCGCGACCTCCCCCGGGAGGCCGCGCCGTCGGCGTCTCGCCAGGTTTTTGCCCAGCTTTGCTATGTTTTGCGGCTTTAAAAGAATTTTGTCGCTTTTTTGCCCTTTGTTGCTCGTATTCGGCGGTGCGGATCCGTCCCCATCCGTACCTTCGGTCACATCCGTCCCGAAAGCGATCGGAAATCAACAGCCGTCACAGGGAACCCGAATGATCGAAGCGCCGTCCAAGTGGCGTGCGTGAACATTCCGGCCCGGCCGCCAGGTGACCGGCACGGGGTCTCGCGAGGCGCTTCGGGGAAGCGGCCGCCTCGCCGAACTCGACCTCCTGCGCTTCGCCGCCGCCATGGCGGTGCTCGCCTTCCACTACTTCATCGCCTTCGCCTCGGTGTGGGGCGACCGTCCCGCCAAGTTGTTCCCGGCGATCTCCACGATCTCCGGACTCGGCATCCTCGGTGTCGAGCTGTTCTTCATGATCAGCGGTTTCGTGATCCTGATGAGCATCTGGGGCCGGGGGCTGGGGGCGTTCGCCCTCTCCCGGCTGGTGCGGCTCTTTCCCGCCTACTGGGTCAGCGTGGTGGTGACCGCCGCGGTCTACGGGCTGACCGCGGCCACGGCCCTGGACCCCAAACTCAGCCTCGGCGAGTACGGAGTCAATCTCACCATGCTTCAGCGGGCCTTCGGCGTCTATGACGCCAACGGTGTCTACTGGTCGCTCTGGGTGGAGCTCCGCTTCTACGTGCTGATCTCGATCCTGGTGATCACCGGGGTCACGCTCAACCGCTGCCTGGCCTTCATGGGCGTCTGGCTCCTGGCCGCGGGTTTCTTCGCGGGAAGCGATGAGGCGTGGGTCGAACTCGTGATCATGCCCAAGTACGCGGCCTACTTCGTCGGTGGCATGGCGTTCTTCCTGATGACCAGATTCGGTCCCAGGCTGGTCCTGTGGTGTCTGGCCGGGATCAGCGGCGGCCTGGCCGTCAGCGCGGCGCTCGATCGGGTGGCCGGGCGGGTGGAGAAGGTCGGCTACGCCGCGATGCCCGTGCCCGACTGGGCCGTCGTCGCCACGGTGGTCGGCTTCTACGTACTCATGGCGATGGTGGCGCTCGGCTGGCTGCGTCGGCTGCGCTGGCGCGGCCTGGTGGTCCTGGGAGCGCTCACCTACCCGCTCTACCTCTTCCACACCGCGGCCGCCGTCCTGATCGTCCCGGCCCTGCGGGACACGCTGCCACCGCCGCTGACCGCTCTGGTCACCGTGCTGGCCGCGATGGCGTTCTCCTACCTGGTGTACCGGGTGGCCGAGCGTCCCCTCCAGGAGTTCGTCAAGTCGAGGAGGCGCGGGAAGGCCGGACAGGCGTCGCCCGCACAGCCTCCCGGGTTCTCCTCGATCCCCCTCGCAACGGGCGAAAAGGCTTCGGTGCCATAACTGTCCGACCACCGGGCATAGTGAAGGGTCTAGGGTCGGGAATAGATACCTCGGAGAGAAACAGTCCCTGATGAACAGAGGGTGCGCATGACGGTACGGCGGGTGATGGGCATCGAGACCGAATACGGCATCTCCGTGCCCGGACAGCCGGGGGCCAACGCGATGGTGACCTCCTCTCAGGTCGTGAACGCCTATCTGGCGGCCTCGGCGGCCAGAGCGCGGCGCGCGCGATGGGACTTCGAGGAGGAGAATCCGTTGCGCGACGCGCGGGGGTTCGACCTCGCGCGGGAGGTGGCCGACCAGAGCCAGCTGACCGACGAGGACCTCGGCCTGGCGAACGTGATCCTCACCAACGGGGCCCGGTTGTACGTGGACCATGCCCACCCCGAATACTCCACGCCCGAGTGCACCAACCCTCGGGCGGCGGTGATCTGGGACAAGGCAGGCGAGCGGGTGATGCACGACGCGGCGGTTCGCGCCTCGGCGATGCCGGCCAACGCCCCGATCCAGCTTTACAAGAACAACACCGACAACAAGGGCGCCTCCTACGGCTGCCACGAGAACTACCTCATGCGCCGGGCGACCTCGTTCGCCGACATCGTCAGGCACCTGACGCCGTTCTTCGTCTCCCGGCAGGTCGTCACCGGCGCGGGCAAGGTCGGCATCGGCCAGGACTCCCGGGGTGAGGGCTTCCAGATCAGCCAGCGGGCCGACTTCTTCGAGGTCGAGGTGGGCCTGGAGACGACGCTCAAGCGGCCGATCATCAACACCCGGGACGAGCCGCACGCCGACCCGGAGAAGTACCGCCGCCTGCACGTCATCATCGGTGACGCCAACATGTCGGAGATCTCGACCTACCTGAAACTGGGATCCACCGCGCTCGTCCTGGCCATGATCGAGGACGGGTACTTCACCCGCGACCTCACCGTGGACAACCCGGTCCAGGCGCTGCGCGCGGTGTCGCACGATCCGACGCTCAAGTACGAGATCCCCATGCGCGACGGCCGCAGGCTGACGGCGGTGCAGCTCCAGATGGAATACCTGGAACTCGCGCGCAAGTACGCCGAGGAACGCAGCGTCAACGGCATGGACGAGCCCACCAAGGACGTCCTGGAGCGCTGGGAGTCGGTTCTCACCCGCCTGGCGGACGACCCGATGCAGCTGTCCAGGGAGCTCGACTGGGTGGCCAAGCTGGAGCTCCTGGAGGGTTATCGCACCCGCGACGGTCTTTCCTGGTCGCATCCGCGCCTGCAACTCGTCGACCTTCAGTACTCCGACATCCGCCCTGACCGAGGGCTCTACAACCGGCTGGTCGCCCGGGGGCGCATGCAGCGCCTGGTCACCGAGGAAGAGGTCCAGAGGGCTGTCGAGGTGCCGCCCAACGACACCCGCGCCTACTTCCGAGGCCGCTGCCTGAGCCAGTACAGCGAGTCGGTGGCCGCGGCCTCCTGGGATTCGGTCATCTTCGACATCCCCGGCCGCGAGTCGCTGCAGCGTGTGCCCACCCTTGAGCCGCTGCGCGGTACCAAGGCCCACGTGGGCGAGCTGTTCGACCGCTGCCGTAGCGCCGCGGAGCTGGTGACGGCGCTGACCGGCGAGTAGTGACGCTTCGCGAGGGGGAGGCTCCCGGCCGCCTCTCCCTCGATCCGAGGTCCATGCGGAAGCGGCGGTCCGGCCCGATGGCGATCCTGGCCGGAAGCGTGCGTAGGCGCTACGCGTAAGCGTCCGGTGGCAGCCGGGCCGCGGGCAGTCGCGGCCGGGCCAGAGCCACGCCCTCCGCGTGCAGGACCGCCGACAGCATGCGACCCGCCTGGCCCATGCTGATGCGGGCCGCCGGGTCGCGCCGGAGCAGCCCTTCCAGGACGGGACGCAGCGCTCCCGCCCGTACCATCGCCTCCGGGTTCCTGCCGGCGGCCGGGCCATGGGGCGTCGGGCGGTGACCGGAGCGCGGTGGCCGGCCCTCCACCGCGAAGTACAGGCTCGCCCCGAACGACCACAGGTCGCCCGCCGGGGTCGGCAGGCCGCCCCGTAGCCGTTCCGGCGCGATGAAGGCGGGAGCATGGGTGAGCGGCAGGGTCGTGGAGGTGCCCGAGTCGCGGTGCAGCGCCGCGATTCCGAAGTCGGCCAGCACCACCCGATCACCGGTCAGCAGGATGTTGCGCGGGTTGATGGACCGGTGCAGGACGCCGGCCCCGTGCGCGTGGCGCAGCCCGCCCAGCAACTGGAAGCCGATCCACGCCACCCAGTGGATCGGCAGGTGGCCCATGTGCCGCACCGTCTCCTTGAGCGTGAGGGCCTCCAGCAGCTCCATGACGATCCAGAGCCGTCCGTCCTCCTCGAGCAGGTCATGCACGGAGATCACCGCCGGATGGTTGAGCCGCCCGGCCGAGCGGGCCTCGCGCAGGGCTCGCCGCCGCGCGTCACGCATGTCCGCCCCGTATTCGCCGAACCGCGGCTGGATCTCCTTGATCGCCACATTCCGCCTGAGCAGGGAATCATGGGCACGCCACACAATGCCCATGCCGTCCTGCCCGATCGGCGAGGTCAGGTGATAACGATCACCCAGTGGACGTGCCTTCTCTGCGCCTGTTCCCATGAATCACCCGTTGCACATAGAAGCCGGGCCCCTCAGCTGATTCATATTTTCACCTGGAACGGTGCACTATATGGCTACTTATGGTGATTAAGTGTAACAATTTAGTCGCGCAGGCATGGTGGAATTTTGTTTCGCGTCCTTAAATCCCTGTTTTGTATTCAGAGAAACTGCCCAGAAGCCGGTGGGTGTGCCGGAAAACGCCGGGACACGCGTCAGGCCGCGCTGAAGCAGCGCACGTCCTCCAGCATCTTCGACGTCCGCTCGGCACTCAGCCGAGCCCGTGGATCCTTGCGCAGCAACCCTCGCAGCACGGGTTCCAGGGCGCCCGCCCGCTTCGGTGCGCGCGGCGGCTCCCGCAGCGCCGCCACCAGCGACGCCATCGAGTTCACCGTACGGAACGGGGTCCTGCCCTCCACCGCCATGTAGAGCGTCGCGCCGAACGACCACATGTCCGCCTCGCGGGTGCCCCCCCTGCCCTGCAGCGCCTCCGGCGCGATGAAGGCCGGCGTGCCCCGCATCGAGGTCGTGGCCGCGCCCTCCGGTGCCGCGAACCCGAAGTCGGCCAGCACCACCCGATCACCGGTCAGCATGATGTTGGCCGGCTTGATGTCGCGGTGGATCACTCCGCCGTCATGCGCGTGCCGCAGCGCGTCAAGCAGGCGGCACCCCATCGCGGCCACCAGGTCGACCGGGAGCGGGCCCGCCTGCACGAGCGTGTCGTGCAGCGTGAGGGCTTCCAGGAACTCCATGACGATCCAGAGGCGCTCGGCCTCCTCGGTCAGGTTGTGCACCGTCACGATGCCACGGTGGCTCAGCCGTGCCGCCATCCGCGCCTCCCGGACCACCCGCCGCCGCTGCTCGGCCGCGGCGGGTCCAGGTGGCAGGGGTATCTCCTTGAGGGCCACCTCTCGCTCCAGAAGCAGGTCGTATGCGCGCCAGACGACGCCGGTCGCCCCCTGGCCGACGCGGGAGACGAGCTTGTACCTGCGCGCGATGATGGTGCTCACCCCTCAATGATCGCAGTTTTCAATCCGATAGGCCTACTTGGAACGTTCCCCACCTTCCCGTGGGCGCCGGATAAGCCCCGATTCGAGGGTGATGGTGGTCACACAGGGCCGACCAGGGCGGTGGCCTGCCCGAGTCGGGCGGCATCTCGTCCAGGAGAACGGGCCGGAGGGGGTTTGCCGTGGAGCCCCTGGGGAGGTTTCCTGGCGGGAGGTACCCCGGGACGGAGCAGGGGAGCTCCCGTAAAGATCGCGGGACGATCCGCGCGCAATGTCGTCCGGTTCGGGGAAGATATGAGTCAGATGCGTCCCCCAGGCGGAGGTGCCACAGATGGCAAGTAAGGACACCGGCGGCCAGAAGCAGACCGGCCGTACCGACAAGGAAGTCGAGGAGACCGCCGCGGCGGAGACCTCCGACGTCCAGGAGCGTCACGAGAAGCTCTCCGACGACGTCGACGCGATCCTCGACGAGATCGACGAGGTTCTTGAGGAGAACGCGGAGGAATTCGTTAGGAGCTACGTGCAAAAGGGCGGAGAGTAGGGGGCCGCGCGGGAAAAGCCGGCGTGGAGCGGCCGGAGGGTTCCACCGGCCGCGAATATCGCCGGAGATGACGGGCGGCCAGGCCGTAGGCCGAATTCAGCCGTGACCGAGCACGACCAGATGGACTGACTTCTCACCGCAGGCCCTGTCGCGACCGGATGAAGAGGGCAGGCGAAGTCAAGAACCACGGCGGCGAGCGCGGCTACCGGCGAAACCGGGCCATGGCATCACCGAGAGACGTCATCGAGGCCGACGTCGGTCGGGTGTTCGCCGAGCGAGGTGGCTTCCGCTCGATCCACCGGGCGGGAGAGCGGAGCAGCGGGAGGAGGGGGCCCGGGCACCGGGTGGGTCTCCGGCCCGCCCGCCCGCCCGGAGGCGGGCCGCGCGGCTCGCGCCCGGCGTCGACACCAAGGTTCGCCCGCCCGCGCGCCCGGAGGCGGGCCGGGGAGCGGGCATGTCGCGAAGACTCGGCCACTACACGGATGTAGTCGCCCGTAAAGATTCAAAAGCCCGGCGGAGGTGGGTTCGCGCTGAGCTGATCCAGGGAAGTGCAAGCAGGACGGCAAGATGAGTAAGGTCGGGCCTTAAAGGACCGCACCTTTGGAGGGAGTCGCGTGGGATCGCACAGGGACCTGCCCGCCGGCATGGTGAACCATATCTTTACCGACACCGGGAGCTCCTCGTTCACCGAGTTCGTCAGGTCCCATTCGCCGGACTTGTTGCCTGGCCGTAACGAGACCCTGGCGACCCCGGTGGGTGACCAGATCCCGCATGCCACCACGATCGTCGCGGCGATATGCGCCGGTGGCGTGGTGATCGCGGGAGACCGCCGGGCGACCTCGGGAAACATCATCTCTCAGCGTGACATGGAGAAGGTGTTCCGCACGGACGACTACTCGGGCATGGGCATCGCGGGGGTGGCGAGCGCCGGGATCGAGATGGCCCGCCTCTACCGGGTGGAACTCGAGCACTACGAGAAGCGGGAGGGCCGCACACTCTCGGTGGCGGGTAAGGCAAACCGGCTCGCCACGATGATCCGCGGCAACCTGCCGATGGCGATGCAGGGACTCGCGGTCGTGCCGCTCTTCGCCGCCTACGACCCCGATGTCGACGGTGGCCGGATCTTCAGCTACGACGTGGGCGGTGGCCCCTACGAACAGCACCAGCACCATGCGATCGGGTCCGGCTCGATCTTCGCACGGGGTGCGCTGAAGAAGCTCTACCGCGAGGGCGCCTCGCCCGAGGACACCGTGCTGACGCTGATTCACGCCCTCTACGACGCGGCCGACGACGACTCGGCGACCGGCGGCCCCGATGTGATCCGCAAGATCTGGCCCGTCGTCGCGGTGATCACCGCCGACGGATACCGCCGACTTCCCGACGAGGAGGTGGGTGAGTTCGCCCGGGCCGTGATCGACGCCAGAACGAACTTCCCCGACGGCCCCATCGCCCCGCTGCGTTAACACGAGAGGATCACCCCAGGTGTCCATGCCTTTTGGATATGTCTCGCCCGAGCAGCAGATGCGAGACAAGGCGGACTACGCGCGCAAGGGGATCGCGCGGGGCCGTAGTGTCGTCGTCCTGCAGTACGAGGACGGCATCCTGTTCGTCGCGCCCAACCCGTCCCGCGCCCTGCACAAGATCAGCGAGATCTACGACAAGATCGGCTTCGCCGCGGTGGGCCGTTACAACGAGTTCGAGGCACTGCGCCTCGGCGGCATCCGCTACGCCGACATCAACGGCTACACCTACGCCCGTGACGACGTCACCGCCCGCGGCCTGGCCAACCTCTACGCGCAGAATCTCGGCCAGATCTTCACCGAGTCGCTGAAGCCGTTCGAGGTGGAGATCGTGGTCGCCGAAGTCGGTGACTCCTCCGAGGAGGACCACATCTACCGGCTGACCTTCGACGGCTCGGTCTTCGACGAGGCGGGTCTGGTGGCCATGGGCGGCCAGGCCGAGGCGGTGGCCGGCCGGCTCAAGGAGCACTACCGCGACGGCCTGTCGCTGGCCGAGGCCCTGGAGGCGGCACTGTTCGCCCTGACCGAGCCGGGCGGCGAACGCTTCCCGGCGAGCCAGCTGGAGGTCGCGGTCCTGGACCGGAACCGGCCGCATCGCAAGTTCCTGCGGCTCAGCGGCCCGAGGCTGGAGCGCCTGCTGTCCGACGGGGCCCCCGCGGCCGAGGCGGCCGCCCAGCCCGCCAAGCAGGAGAGTCCCCTTTCCGCGCCCGAGACGCCCGGTGCCCCGCCGACCGCGCCCGACGGCGACATCGACACCGGGGCGAGCGGCTGACCGGGGCCGACGACCGACCATGGGACACCGAGAGCGCCGCCCCCCCCGGGGCGGCGGGCGCGGGGGGTGCGGGTGCACTTGCCCGTCTGGCGACCGAACCC
>NZ_JBFAOJ010000076.1:0-49194 GCF_040675205.1 Streptosporangium sp. NPDC049644
AGACGGCCGGGGGGATTACACCCACCGGCCGTCTCGCGTTCGGGGCCTGCGCCGAGGCCCAGAAAGCCCTCAGAGGGCCGTTGAGCGCCCGTTCCGGCTCCAACGACCCCCTGCCGCCCACCAAACCGTCACAGGCGATTTAGGAATGTTTGTAGGCTTGATCGACTTAAAGGGCGTTTAAGGTCAGGCGTCGAGTTGTCGTCGTACCTCGCCGCTGTCCCAGTAGTCGGTGCGGTGCGCGATCAGGCCGTCGGTGTCGACCCGGAACCTGAACACCCCGCGCACCGTCACCGGCCTGCCGCCCGCCGAGGCCAGCCGGAACGACATCCGGTAGGCGAGCGACGCCCGGTCCCCCTCGACGAGGAGGTCCTCGACCTCGTAGCGCAGGTCCACGAAGTCGGCCAGGAAGCCGGTGAGGTTGGCGCGGTAGCCGTGCCTGCCGGTCACGCTCCGCCCCAGGGCCGAGGTGTGCTCGTTGACGAAGTCCTCGCTCACGCAGGCCGCGATCGCGTCGGCGTCGTGCGCGTTGAGCGCCTCGACGTACCGTGCGACCGCGGCCCGGGTGAGCTGTCCGCTCAGGAGGGGTCCGCCCACAGCTTGCGCACCGTGTTGAAGACCTGCTGGTTGTGGGAGATCTCGATGACGTTGCCGTCCGGGTCCTTCAGCGCGCAGATGTAGCCGACCGGGTCGGGCATGTCGCGCGGCTCCCAGTGCAGGCAGCCCAGCTCGCGCGCCCGCTCGGCGATGCCGTCCACGTCGGTACGCTCGGGCACCTCGATGCCGATGTGCGCGAACGGCGTCAGCAGCCCCAGCTGCCCGCCCTTGTCCTTGTTGAACGAGACGAGCACCAGGACCATCGGGGTCTCCACCTGCTTGTCGTTGGAGAGCCAGGCGCTCTCACCGTCGGCGTCGCGAAAACGCTCGACGACCACCAGCGGCGTCAGCGAGGTGTAGAACTCGATCGCCTTGTCGAGATCGCCGGTGGGCAGCGCGACGTGCGTCCATCTCGCCTGGGTCAGATCACTCATTGATTCCTCCAAATATCGTGCGTTTCACTGCGGATGGTCATCGGGGCCCGGCCTGAGCCCTGTCGTCAGGTGGACCCCCGTTCGAAGGGTTGGCCGAGCGCCCTGGGTTCACGGTTCTGGTTCGCGAACAGCAGCATCGCCAGCAGCGCGAGCAGGTACGGCGCCACCACGAGCAGCTGCGAGTTCATCGTCAGGCCCAGCGCGGGAAGTGCCAGGCGCATGGCGTCGGCCAGGCCGAAGAGCGCGCAGCCGATCAGGGTCCGCCGCAGCCGCCAGGCACCGAAGATCACCGCCGCGATGACGATGTAGCCGCGCCCGGCGGTCATGTTCTGGTTGAACGAGCCGACCTCGCCGACCGCCAGGTACGCGCCCCCCAGACCGGCCAGCGCGCCGCACCACAGCAGCGCTTGGCGGCGGCGCAGGTTGACCCGGATACCGGTGACGTCGGCGGCCTGGGGCTGCTCGCCGACCGCCCGCAACTCCAGGCCCCACCTGCTGCGCTCCACCAGCCACCAGGTCAGCGGGACGAGGACGAGCAGCAGGTAGACCGGCCAGCGCTCGACGAACAGCGGGTGGCCGATCAGCGGGATGTCGCGCAGCCAGGGAATGCTGACCTGCGACACCTGGTGCGACTCGAACGAACTGATCGTGATCAGGTAACTGGTCAGCCCGAGCACGAGGGCGTTGAGCACCAGGCCGACCACAAAGGTGTTGATCTCCAGCCGGTGCGAGAGGTTGCCGTGCACGAACCCGATCACGAGTCCGATCAGCACACCCGCGACCAGCCCGGTGGTGGCACTGCCGGTGGCGCTGGCCGTGGCGACCGAGCCGAACGCGGCGCCCAGCATCATCGCCTCGACGGAGATGTTCATGGCGCCGGCCCGCTCGGCGAGGTACTCCCCGCACGCCGCGAACGCCAGCGGGACGGCGAGCCTGATCCCGCTGGACAGGATGGTGGAGACGTCGTCTGCGCCGATCACGGGGCGACCCCCTCTGCGACGGGCGCGGGCCGGGACTCGGCGCGCGCGATACGGACGCCTGCCCTGCGCCGTCGGATCATGGCGACGACGACGGGCGGGGCGACGAAGGCCAGCACCAGCAGGGCCTTGACCACGTCCACGAGGAACGGGGGCACACCGGTCGCGGCGAGGAACCCGCCGCCGGAGCGCAGCACGCCGAAGAGCAGGGCGACGGGTACGGCCAGCAGTGGCCGGTTACGCGCGACCAGGGCGACCAGCATGCCGTCCCAGCCGATGTTCATCGACATGCCCGGCTGAAGCCGGTTGACTCCCACAGGGCTGGTCAGCAGCACTGCCCCGGCCAGACCGGCGAAGGCACCGGAGATGGCCAGCGCCATACCGCCCAGCGCGTTGACGCGCACCCCCGCGTGCTTGGCGGCGAGCGGGTTGAGTCCGAGCATGGTGAGCCGGAACCCCCACCGGCTGCGGGCGAGCGCCACGGCGACCACCGCGGTGCCGACCAGGGCGAGCAGCAGCCCCCCGTTGACCTGGAGGTTCGGATACTCCCCGATCGAGCCGAGCAGCGCGCCGGCCGGCAGCGGGTTGGACTGGGGCGAGACGACGCCGTCCCCGATCCGCGACTCCTGCAACAACCACGGCGTGTTCACCGCGAACGCGACGAGCTGCTGAGCGATGAAGATCATCAGTAGCGTGCTGACCACGATGTTGACGCCGCGGATCCGGTACATCAGCGCGCTGAGGGCCGCCCAGGCACCGCCCCCCAGTGCGGCGGCGAGCAGGACGATCACCAGCAGCACCGGCCCCGGGACCGCCAGGCGCAGGCCGACCCAGGCCCCGAAGAGGGCGCCGATCAGCACCTGGCCCTCCTGGCCGATGTTGAACGTGCCCGACCGGGCGCTGACGCAGGCGCCCACGGCGACCAGCAGCAGCGGTGCCACGTACAGCAGCGTGGAGCTCCAGGCCGTCCAGTCGGCCATGCTGCCTTGGAAGAGGGCCTGCACCGACGCCAGGGGGGATCCCCCGGTGACGGCGATCAGCAGTGACGACAGGGAGAGTGCCACGAGCACGCCCACGGCGGTCGCCAGGCCGTTCTGCCAGCCGCCCGCACTCGGGGTGAGGAAGGCCAGCAGGCGACGCCCGGAGGTGTCGTCCGTGCTGGGGACCGGATGGGGCTTTCGAGCCGGCTTCTGGGGGGAGTCCTGGCGGAGGTCCTCGCGGACTTCGTTCACGCGGCCACCCCGCCCACCAGCATCCCGAGCCGCTCGGCGGTGGCCTCCCCGGTGGAGAGCACGCCGGTGATCCTCCCGGAGGAGATCACCGCGATCCTGGAGGAGAGCGCCATGACCTCCTCCAGTTCGGTGGATATCAGCAGCACGGCCACTCCTCCTGACGCGACGTCGCGCAATCGCCGGTACATGTCCTCGATGGCGCCCACGTCCAGCCCGTGCGTGGGCTGCGCGGCGACCAGCACGAGCGGTCCCGCCGAGAGCTCGCGGGCGAGCACGACCCGCTGCTGGTTACCTCCCGACAGGCTGCGCACCGGGGTGTCCATCGACGGGGTGACGATGTTGAACTCGGCCGCCAGGCGGCGGGCCAGCTCCTGCGTCCTCCTGCGGCTGACGAACGCGCGGCCGCTCACGGCGTTCAGCGACTTCATGACCAGGTTCTCGGCGACGCTCATGTCCAGCACCACCCCGGATGCGTGCCGGTCCTCCGGCACGATGCCCAGCCCGGCCGCGTGCAGCGCCCCCGGGCGGTTCAGGTCCACCTGCCTGCCGGCGATCTCGACAGACCCGGAGTCCGGTACGACGAGCCCGGACAGCACGTCGCCCAGGTTCGACTGGCCGTTGCCCTCGACCCCGTACAGGCCGACGATCTCGCCGGGGGCGACGTCCAGGTCGAGGTCGGACAGCACGCGCACCCCGTCGACGGTGACGGTCAGGCCGCGCAGCCGCAGCGCGGCCACCGAGGCCTCCGAGGCCTCCGCCTTCCCCGTCCCGGATTCACCCGTCCGCGGGGGTTCGACCGGCAGCAGGCCGAGCGCCGCGGCCTCGCTGCCCAGGGAGACCTCCCTGCCCACCATCTGGCGGGCCAGCTCCGGCGGCCCTGTCTCCGCGGTCGCGCTCTGGAAGACGACCTTCCCCTTGCGCAGTACGGTCACCCGGTCGGTGGCCGCGGTGATCTCCGCCAGCTTGTGGCTGATCAGGATGACCGCGCGATTCTCCGAGCGGACCACGTGGCGCAGCACGCCGAACAGCTCGGCCGACTCCGCCTGGGTCAGCACGGACGTCGGCTCGTCGAGGATGAGCACCGACGGATCCCGGCGCAGGCATTTGATCAGCTCGACCCGCTGCCGCTCGCCCGCGGAGAGCCGCTCGACCCTGGCCAGCGGGTCGATCGGCAGGCCGTAGCGCTGGGAGACGTCCCGTACCTGGTCGCAGGCGGTGGCCTTGTCGATCCTCCCGGCATCGCCCAGGATGACGTTCTCCCAGACCGTCAGCGGTTCGATCAGGCTGAAGTGCTGGTGCACCATGCCGATGCCGAGCGCCACGGCCTTCTGCGGGCTGTCGATGTCGATCGGCTCGTCGTGGTGCAGGACGCTCCCGGCGTCCCGCTGGACGAGACCGAGCAGGATCTTCATGAGCGTCGACTTACCCGCCCCGTTCTCACCGAGTAGACCGTGGATCTCACCCTGGTGCACGGCGAGATCCACGGCGTCGCAGGCGACGACCGGACCGTAGCTCTTACTGATTCCCCGCAGCCGTAGCGCGGGCGCCGGTGGCGGGGCGAGCTCCCTCGCCCGTTCGTCCTCTGTCATGTCAGGAACCGAGCCTCTTCACTTCCGCCGCGGCGTCGATCTTCTTGCTGCCGACGTCGGCGATGAACTTCGCGAGCTTCTCCTTCTGCTCGGGCGTTCCATTGCACAGCTTCACCGTGGGGAACGGGTCGACGCCGAGTGTCCAGACCTTTTCCACGCCCATCTTGAGCTTGCCGGCCGCGAGCTCCTCCAGTGCGGCCTTGAAGTAGTCACCGGGGCTGTAGAGCACCGAGATGTCGTACTTGGGCTTGGTGGAATCGCATCGGTCGGTGCCGGGGGTGAGGGTGAGGGCACCGTTGGCGTTGGCCAGTTCCGCCGACGCGTCGGCCGCGCCGCCGAGGTACGGGTAGATCACCTTGACGCCCTGGCTGAGCTGGGCCTGGGTGGCCTCCTTGGCCTTGGCAGAGTCGTTGAGGTCACCGGTGTAGGTGGTCACCAGGGTGGCGTCGGGGAGCAGGGAGCGGATACCCGCCCGGAACCCCTTGACCGCCGTGGTGGTGAAGTCGATCTCGGGGCCGGTCACGAACCCGGCCTTGGTGTCTCCTCGCTCCTGCATGAGCAGGGCCGTGGCGTACCCCGCGGCCAGCATGCTCTGGTCCGGCACGTCGGTGGAGAGCATGATCTTAGGGGTCTGCTGGATGTTCACGGAGGAGGGCACGTACCAGGCGGTGTTGGCGCACACCGGCTCCTCGGATGCCGGCACCGCGTCCTTGAGCTCCGAGGCGCCGAGAGCCACCATGTCGACCTTCTGCTGGCAGAGCGCCCGCGCGGCGTTGAGCGCGTCACTGGTGTTGACGCTGCCGCGCTTGATGATCGTCCAGCCCTTCTCCTTGGCGAACGCCTCCGCCGTGTCGACGAAGCTCTGGTAGTAGCCCTTGTCGTTGATGTCACCCGGGCTCAGCACCCCGATGACGACCTTGCCGTCGCCGTTGATGTCCGGCTGGCCCGGCAGCACGCCGCCTTCGGTCTTCGCGCTCGCGTCGGCCGGGGCGGGGGCCGAAGCCTGGGGCGCGGTGGCGTCGTTACTCGCGCACCCGGCGAGCGCCAGCGCGCTCAGGCAGGCGGTCAGTGCGGCCGTGGCCCGGCCCCTTCGATAGTATGCGGCCATGACGATCCTCTCGATCTGAATGCTCTCGCACCGCCCACGGTGCGCGAGTGGGGGATGAATCTTGGTCGCCGGCGGGGGTTGCGGGCTTTAGCGGAGCCCCTCCCCTGCCCGCGTGGCAGGTCAGGCGAGCACCTCCTCGCCACCCGGCAGGTCGGCGTAGGCGATACGGTCCTGGCTGAAAATGGACTCCGGCGACGCCGCGACGAACCAGGGAAAGCCCATCCTGCCGACCGCGTGCACCTTGGTCGGATCGATCCTGGTGGGAGACGCCATGATCGACTCGTCCGCCGTTATGCAGACCACCTCGGCCAGCACGATGTGCACGCCCGAGAAGCAGGAGGACGAATCCCCCCGGTCGATGACCTCGCGTACCCGGCACTCCAGGTGCGCCGGGCTGTCGGCCAGCGACGGGGGCCGGACGACCTGCGACGGCACGGTCCGCCAGCCGACGAGACCGGCCTCGTCCACGCCGGCCGGATACTCCCTGGCCACCGTCTCGATATGGTCGGCCAGGGCGGTCGTGGTCACGTTGATCACGAACTCGCCCGAGGCGTTCAGGTTCACCCAGCTGTCCTTGGGCTCGTCCGTCGCCTCCCTGACCGAGCCCACCGTGACCGCGACCAGCGGAGGTTCCCCGGAGACCGGCATGTAGTAGCTGAACGGGGCGACGTTCACACCGCCCTTGGCGTCCAGCGTGGTGATCATCGCGATCGGGCGCGGCACGACGAGCTGGGAGAGCAGTCCCTGCTTCTGCGCCGGCGTCCTGTCTGCGAGATCGATGATCCTCATCCGCGTACTCCTTGGATGTACTCTTCCGCCGACAGGGCCTGCCAGCGGTGGGGAACGTCGATGCCGGTCCTGCGGAGCAGCGCGGCGGACCGTGCCCGCGCCTCCTCCGACAGGGCTTCGAGATCGACGGTGGTGATCCGGCGGTCGCGCACGACCACCTGACCGTCGACGAGGACATCCCGGACCGTGTGGCTCGGGGCGCCCCAGACGAGGTGGGTCGCGAGATCACCGCGCGGTGCCCAGACAGGGTCCCCGGTGTCCAGGACCACGAGGTCCGCGGCCTTGCCGACCTCGATCGAGCCGACGAGGTCGCCCAGGCCCACCGCTGCGGCGCCGTCGATCGTGGCCAGCGCGAACACCTGGTCGGCGCGGAGGACGGGCTGCACGTCGCGGTCGCGCTCCAGCGCGGCCAGCAGCCACGCGGCCCGCAGCAGGTCGGGCACGTCGCCCGCGTTGTGGGAGTCACACCCCAGGGCGACCCTGCCGCCTCGGCGTACGAGCTCGGCGTGCCGACCGGCGCGAGTGTAGCCCTGACCGAGGCGCAGGTACGCCCCGGGGCAGGACGCCACCGCGGTCCGCGTCTCGACGAGGGCGTCCAGCTCCGCGTCGTCGAGCCAGACGGCGTGGCCGAGCACCAGCCTCGGGCCCAGCACGCCCAGCTGCTCGAAGTGGAGCACCGGCCGCCTGCCCGCGCGCCGCGCGTAGGCGTGCACGTCCGCCTCGCCCGGCGAGATGTGCCAGGTGAGGCCGACCTCCAGCCGCTCGGCCAGCTCGGCGGCCCCGGTGAACAACTCGTCGCTCACCAGGTCGTGCCCCACCAGGGTGACCCAGCCGGTGACGGTCCCGCCCGGCGGCAGCGCGCGTACCGTCTCCTCCTGCAGGGCCAGGGTCTCGGCCGCGGGCAGCGCATGGAGGGCGCCGGGCGTGTCCCAGCCCCACCGGCCGACCCGGCCGCGGATACCGGCCGCCCGGAGCCCCGCCGCCACCCGTAGCGGGTGGGCCACGGTACCCGGCTCCAGGATGGTGGTGACCCCGCGCAGGAGCGACTCGGCGGCGGTCAGGGTGGCGGACAGCTCGTCGTCGTCACCGGTGACCTTGCCGTGCAGCGGGACGATCCAGTCGAAGATCGCCTCCTGGGAGTCGATGTCGTCCGGGATCATGCTGCGCACCAGCGGGTCGGCGGTGGTGTGCTGGTGGGCGTTGATCAGGCCCGGGACGACGACGCAGCCGCCCGCGTCGAGTTCGGCGGCGCCGGGGAAGTCCTTCCGCAGGGTGGCGGCGGGACCGATCGCGGCGATGCGCCCGCCGGTGACGGCGACGGTGGCGCCGGTGACCACCTCACGGCGCGGCGACATCGTCACCACGTCCCCGCCGACGATCAGCAGGGCGGCGTCATGCCCTGCCTGCTCCGGCCGCTCCCCCGTCATGGCCGCACCAGCACCCTGCCGACCAGATCGCGCGAGCGCTCCAGCCCGAAGCTCTCGTGCAGGTCCTCCAGGCCGCACTCGGCGGCGCGGAGGGTGCGCATGCCTCCCGCGAAGTAGGCGTCGAGCATGGCGGTGAAGTCGGCCGGGGCGTAGGCGCCGGCGCCCAGCAGGCGGAGCCCCCGGTGGTAGATCTCGGCGAGGGAGAGGGAGACCTGGTCACCGCTGGTGTTGCCGAAGGTCACCAGCCTGCCGCCGATCCGCAGGCAGCTCAGGGAGTGCCGCCAGGTGGCGGCGCCCACGTGGTCGAGGACGACGTCGGCGCCCCTGCCGCCCGTGTAGTCGCGGACCGCGTCGGCTATCGGGGCGTCGTTGCGCAGCAGCAGGTCGGCACCGAGCCCGGCCGCGACGGCGAGCTTCTCGTCGCTGCCGGCCACGGCCACCACCCGGGCGCCGGCCCGCTTGGCCAGCTGGACGGCGGCGATGCTGACGGAGCCGGCCGCGCCCTGGATCACCACGCAGTCGCCGGCGGTCACCTTCCCGACGGCGTAGGTGGCGTTCCAGGCGGTGCTCCACGGGGTGGGCAGCGCCGCGGCCTCGTCGAGGTCGACGTGGTCCGGCACCGGGTGCGCCAGGTCGGCGGGGACCGCCACGAACTCGGCGTAGCCGCCCGGCATGTTCCCGCCGATGACCCGCAGCCGGGCGCAGTGGCCGCGCTCACCGGCCAGGCAGTGCGGGCACGATCCGCAGCCCACCGTAGGATCGACCACGACCCGGTCTCCGGCCGTCAGGCCGGTGACCGCCGATCCGGTCGCCGCCACGCGGCCGGCGATGTCCATGCCGGCGATGTGCGGCAGGCTGAAGCCGGGGAGCACTCCGGGGCCGCGCCGCTGGAGCAGGTCGAGCCGGTTGAGGGCGCAGGCGCCGACCTGGACGACCACGTCGTGCGGGCCGGGCTCGGGGTCGGCGACCCGTTGCACGCTCACCGCCTCCGGGCCTCCGAAGGCCGTCTGGACCAGTGCTCGCAACTCTAACCCTCCAAGCGATCGTTATTCACGATGGCGTCTCGCATTGTGATTCATCGCCCGCAATGCGTCGTACTCTGCCGCCGCTCCGATAGGCGTGTCAATGCCTCTGAAGCCAACTGCCCCGCGCGTCACATGCTTGTTACATGCGGGTCGCGTGGCGTGAATATGCGCAGGTTGGAACGCTGCCATTTAACAGCCGCTCCGTCACTGCCACGTTCATTCCACCGAGGACCGGTCGAGCAGGCGTACCGCGACAGCCTTCTCCTGCGTGTACTCCCGCATGGCGGCGTACCCGCCGCCGCGGCTGAAGCCACTGTCCTTCTGCATGTTGAAGGGGAAGCCGATGACCCCGGCGTCGGCGAACTGGTTGACCGAGACCTGCCCCGAGCGCACCTCCTGGGCCAGACGCAGCGCCCGGGAGACGTCGCTGGTCCAGATGCACGCCAGCAGGCCGAAGTCGGTGTCGTTCATCATCTCCACCGCCTGCCGGGCGCCGGAGAACTCCTGCACGGCGAGCACCGGGCCGAACACCTCCTCCCTGGACAGCCGGGAGCGCGGGTCCACGCCGTCGAAGAGCGACGGCTGGACGAACCAGCCGCCGTCCGCCCGCTGCGCTGGACCGCCCCCGGTGACCAGGCGGGCACCCTCGGCCGGAGCGCCCTCCAGGAAGCCGAGCACCCGGTGGTACTGCGCCTCGTTGACCAGCGGCCCCATGTCGAGGTCGGCGTCCCACGGGCCGACCCGCACGGCGCGCATCGACTCCGCCACCCGCTCCACGACCTCGTCCCTGATGGACGCCTCGACGAGCAGCCTCGATCCCGCGTAACAGTTCTGCCCGGCGTTCTCGGTGATGGAGCCCACGATCGCCGGGATCGCGACGTCGAGATCGGCGTCGGCGAAGAGCACGTTGGGCGACTTGCCGCCCAACTCCAGCTTGACCGGCACCAGGTTGTCCGCCGCGGCCCGCATGATCGCGCGGCCGGTGGTCGTGGAGCCGACGAAACTGATGTGGTTCACACCGGGGTGTGAGGTGAGCGCGGCACCGGCGTCGGCGCCGACTCCGGCGAGCACGTTGAGCACGCCCGGCGGGAAACCGGCCCGCCGCGCCAGCTCCGCCAGCGCGAACGGCGCCAGCGGCGCCACCTCCGAGGGCTTGAGCACCACCGTGTTGCCCGCGGCCAGCGCGGGGGCCACGTTGGCCGCGGTGAGCACGGCGGGAACGTTCCAAGGGATGATGACCGCGCAGACGCCGTACGGCTCCTGCAGGGTGTAGCCAAGGTAGTCGGGGGTGCGGGTGGGAAGGGTCACGCCGGTCAGCTTGTCGGCGGCGCCCGCGAAGTACTCGATGATGCCCTGGGTGATGAAGATGTTCATCCGGCCACCCGACAGTGGCTTGCCCACGTCCCGGGCCTCGAAGCGGGCGAGGTCCTCGACATGCTCACCGATCAACTCCGACCAGCGGCGCAGCAGCCTGCCGCGCTCGGAGGCCGAGGTCGCGGCCCAGCCGGGAAAGGCCCGCCTGGCGGCCCGCACGGCGTCGTCCACGTCCGCTCGGCCCGCGCAGGCCACCGTCTGGATGGTCTGGCCGGTGGCGGGGTCGGCGACGCGGAGCTCACCGGCGTCACGAGCGGCTGCCCACTCTCCGTCGATCAGTTGCTGGGCGGAAGGGATCAGAAGTTCGGCCATGTCGGAATCCTTGACCCCCCTTGTTCTGCATGTCAAGATGCCATCTCGTTTTATGAAAATAGCTGTGGAGGATCCGTGCGTATCACCGCCGCCGTTCTGGAAACCTCCGGAGGGTCCTTCGCCCTCCGGGAGACAGAACTCGAAGAACCCCGCCCCGACGAGGTGCTGGTCCGGGTGAGCAGCACAGGCATCTGCGGTACCGACCTGGAGTTCGCCACCTTCTTCCCCACCCCCGCGGTGCTCGGCCACGAGGGTGCCGGGGTCGTGGAGCGGGTCGGCTCGCGGGTGACCTCGGTGGCCCCCGGTGACCACGTGGCGATGAGCTTCACCTCCTGCGGGACCTGTCCCCTCTGCCTGACCGGCTCCCCCGCCTACTGCCGGAGCTTCGACGCCCTCAACTTCGGCGGCAGGCGGCCCGACGGCTCCTCGGCACTCTCCCTGGACGGCGCGCCGGTCAACGGCCACTTCCTCGGGCAGTCGTCCTTCGCCACGCACGTCGTGGCGACCGAGCGCGCCGTCGTCCCCATCGACAGGAACATCGACCTGACCCATGTCGGCCCGTTCGGCTGCGGCCTGCAGACCGGCGCGGGCGGGGTGTTCAACGTGCTGCGCCCGTCCCCCGGCTCCTCGATCGCCGTCTTCGGGGCCGGCGCGGTGGGGGTCGCGGCGATCATCGCGGCGGCGATCAGCGGCTGCTCGGTCGTCGCGGCGGTCGACGTCAACGCCGCCAAGCTGGAGGCCGCCCGCTCCTACGGCGCGACGCACACGGTCGACTCCTCCGTCTCGGACTCCGCCGAGGCGCTGCGCGAGATCGCACCGCACGGCTTCGACTTCGTCATCGACACCACCGGCCGCCAGGACGTGCTGCGCACCGCCGTCGAGGCGCTCGGCCCGCTCGGCCGGTGCGGCGTGATCGGCGTCGGCCCCAGCCAGGAGATGAGCTTCGACTGGCGCAGCATCCTCAACGGGCGCACCGTCACCGGGATCATCGGGGGCAGCAGCCTCCCCCAGGTGTTCCTGCCCAGGCTGCTGGATCTGTACGCCGCGGGACGGTTCCCGGTGGACAGGATGATGACGTCCTACCCCTTCGAGCGGATCAACGAGGCGATCGCCGACCTGCGCGCCGGTAGGACCGCGAAGGCCGTCCTGACCTTCTGAGCTCCCGGTCCTCGCCGGAGACCGCGTGACATCGCTGCGATATGCGAGACATTGTCTCGTGATCCGCGCATGAGTAGACTTCCGGCACCCAGACACCCAGTGGCGCGGCTGGGCAACACCGCGCATCGTTCGTATGGATATGGGGCCTGTGCGCCATGACCCAGCAGATTGACTTCGACCACCACTCCGCGGCGTGCACCGCGGACCCGGTCGCCTACTACGACTCCTTTCGCGAGCGGTGCCCGGTCGGCCGGACCGCGGCCCACGGCGGCTTCGTCTACACGACCCGCTACGCGGACGTGACCAGGATCGCCCGCGACGACGACACCTTCTCCTCCTCCAGGGCCTCCTCGGGCGAGGATCGGGTCGCGATCGTCATCCCCAGCGGGCCGGGCCTGGAGCAGTACCCGATCGAGTTGGACCCTCCACAGGCCACCGAGTACCGCGACCTGATCAACCCCCTGCTCACCCCGGAGGCCGTCGACCGGCTACGGCCGATGATCGCCAGGCACGCCACGCGCGTCGTCGACGCGTTCATCGAGCACGGCTCGGCCGACTTCGTCCGTGATCTGACCAACCCGCTGCCCGCCGCGGTCACCCTGGACTGGCTGGGTTTCCCCGAAGAGGATTGGGCCCGGCTGGCCGGGCCGATCCACGACATCTTCGCCGCGCCCGCCGAC
The DNA here is from genome assembly GCF_040675205.1 of Streptosporangium sp. NPDC049644. Taxonomy (NCBI): domain Bacteria; kingdom Bacillati; phylum Actinomycetota; class Actinomycetes; order Streptosporangiales; family Streptosporangiaceae; genus Streptosporangium; species Streptosporangium sp. NPDC049644. The sequence continues at coordinate 12,700 of NZ_JBFAOJ010000076.1, forward strand.
AGCGACAGGGCCCGCAGGGGCGCCGAGGGCCTCGCCTACATGGAACGGCGGATCCGCGAGATCGTCCGGCTACGCCGGGCCGAACCCACCTCGGACGCCACCAGCGTCCTGGCCTCGCAGCGCCGTCCCGACGGGCTCCCATACGACGAGGACGAACTGGTCTCGGTGATCGGGCTGCTCATCGCGGGCGGTGTCGACACCACCACCTCGCTGACCGGCAGCGTCCTCGTGCATCTGAGCCGCCACCCCGAGCAGCGGCGCCGCCTGATCGAGTCGCCCGACCTGCTCGACACGGCCACCGAGGAGTTCCTCCGGGCGTTCGCCCCCTCTCAGTCCATGGCGCGCACCGTACTCGCCGACACCGAGATCGGCGGGTGCCCGGTGCGGGCCGGCGAGCGCGTGCTGATCCCGTGGGTCGCCGCCAACCACGACCCGGCCGTCTTCCCCGACCCCGCCGAGGTGCGCCTGGACCGGGACGCCACCAGGCACCTCAGCTTCGGCATAGGCACGCACCGCTGCGCCGGCGCTCACCTGGCCCGCGCCATGTTCCGCGAGATGATCACCCAGGTGCTGACCAGGCTGCCCGAATTCCAGGTGCTCGAAGACGGGCTCGTCGCCTACCCCACGCGGGGGAACCAGTCCGGCTGGGACGCGATCCCCGCGATCTTCCCCCCGGGACCCCGGCTGGGTGCCGGTTCCGCGCCCGGCACCCAGCCGGCCTTCACCTCCTCTTTCACCAAGGCCGCCTCCTTCGAGGCGGTCGTCACCCGGGCCGAGCCAGTCGCCGACGGTGTGCTGGCGCTGACCCTGGCCAGGGCGGGCGGCGGCGAACTGCCCGCCTGGGAGCCCGGCGCGCACCTGGAGTTCCGCCTGCCGTCGGGCCGCGTCCGGCAGTACTCCCTGTGCGGCGACCCCGAACGGCTGGACAGCTACCGGGTGGCGGTACTGCGCGAGGAGAACGGCCGCGGCGGCTCGGCCGAGGTGCACGAGATCGCCCGTGAGGGTGTCACCGTCGGCGTACGGGGACCGCGCAACCACTTCCCGCTGGTGGCCGCCGAGGACTACCTGTTCATCGCCGGGGGCATCGGCATCACCCCGATCCTGGCCATGGCCCGCGCCGCCGCCCGCCGGGGCAGCCCCCTGCGCGCCGTCTACGGCGGGAGATCCCGCGCGTCCATGGCCTTCGGCGACGAGTTGGTGGAGTGCGCGGGTGAGCGCGCGGAGCTGGTGCCACAGGACGAGTTCGGCCTTCCCGATCTGGACGCGATCCTGGGCTCGGCGGGGCCCGCCACCGCGATCTACTGCTGCGGCCCGTCCGGGATGATCGAGGCCGTTGAGCGGGCCTGCGCGCGCCTGGGCATCGGCGACCGGCTGCATGTCGAGCGCTTCACCGCCGGGGACGCCCCGGAGGTGCTCTTCGATCCGGCGGCCAACACCGCCTTCGACGTGCACCTCGCCAGGACGGGGCGGACCGTGCGGGTCGAGCCCGACCGGCGCCTCATCGAGGCGATCCGCGAGGTCGCCCCCGGTCTCTCCTACGACTGCGAGAAGGGATACTGCGGGGCCTGCGAGACCCGGGTGCTCGCGGGAACGCCCGAGCACCGCGACTCGCTGCTGACCGCCGAGGAGCGGGAGGCCGGCCGGACGATGATGATCTGCGTCGGCCGCTCGTCGTCACCCCGCCTGGTCCTGGACCTCTGACGGTCCGGCGAGGCTCACAGGAAGCTCACGGGAAGCTCACGGGAAGCGAGGAGGAGGCGGAATCACCCGCGAGTGACCCGCCTCCGCCCCTCGCACCTGTACCGCTCGCGCGGATCCGTCATACGATGCCGCACATGCCGAACATCGGACCCGCGGAGCTGTTGGTCGTCGCCATCCTGTTCGCGGTGGTCCTGACGATCGTCATCGGGATAGTCATGGCCGCCAGGAAGGGCAACCAGATGCCCATGCCGACGCCCATGCCCACCCCTCAGGGGCTGCATGAGCTCGTCACCGGCCTGGTCCGCGCGGGACGCAAGATCGAGGCGATCAAGGAGCTGCGCCGCCACACCGGGCTCAGCCTGCGGGACGCCAAGGTCGCCATCGACGGCGTGGCCATGGGACACGACCTGTGGAGCCACCCCGCCATGACCCGGTTCAAGGCCGCCCAGCCCACCGCTCTGCCACACACCGGCGTCGCGGGCCCCGACCTGGCCACCCGAGTGCGCGAGCTCAAGGCCGCCGGCCGCGCCGAGCAGGCGGTCTATCTGGTACGCGGCGAGACCGGCATGGGCGAGCGCGAGGCCGAACTGTTCGTCGAGGCCCTCTGAGTACGGGGCCCGCCCCGAGTGACCACCGGGCGGTGATCTGCCGCCTCCCCCGCCCGCACGCGGGATCCGGCGGCGGCGAACCGCTAGCCCGTCGTGCCGAGCACGCCGTTGGGATCGAGCACGAACTTGGAGGCGGCGCCCTGGTCGAAGTCCTCGTACCCCTGGGGTGCCCGCTCCAGCGGGATCGGCACCGCGTTGACCGCCTTCGCGATCTGCACCCTGTCGTGCAGGATCGCCTGCATCAGGTAGTAGTTGTAGCGCATGACGGGGCACTGGCCCGTGGTGAAGGAGAGTGACTTGGCCCAGCCGAGGCCGAGCCCGATGGAGAGCGACCCCTGCTTCGCCGCCTCGTCGGAGGCACCCGGGTCACCGGTCACGTACAGGCCGGGGATGCCGAGCGCGCCGCCCGCCCGGGTGACGTCCATGAGCGAGTTGAGCACGGTGGCCGGGCGTTCCTGACCCGCGTCCGCGCCGTGGCCGCGCGCCTCGAAGCCGACCGCGTCGACGCCGCAGTCGACCTCCGGCACTCCGAGGATCTGCTCGATCTGGTCCTTGGGCTCGCCCCGTGACACGTCGACGGTCTCGCAGCCGAAGCTGCGGGCCTGTTCCAGGCGATCCTTGTTCAGGTCGCCGACGATCACCGCGGCGGCCCCGAGGAGGAACGCCGAGACCGCCGCGGCGAGCCCGACCGGACCCGCGCCCGCGATGTAGACGGTCGACCCCGGCTTCACCCCGGCGGTGACACAGCCGTGGAAGCCGGTCGGGAAGATGTCGGCGAGCATGGCCAGGTCGAGGATCTTCTCCATCGCCCGGTCCCTGTCCGGGAACTTGAGCAGGTTCCAGTCGGCATAGGGCACCAGGACGTACTGGGCCTGCCCTCCGACCCAGCCGCCCATGTCGACATAGCCGTACGCCGAGCCCGGGCGGTCGGGGTTGACGTTCTCGCAGATCCCGGTCTTGCCCTCCTTGCAGTTGCGGCAGCGGCCGCAGGAGATGTTGAAGGGCACCGAGACGAGGTCGCCCACCTTCGTGAACTCCGCGTCCGGACCCACCTCGACGACCTCTCCGGTGATCTCGTGGCCGAGCACGAGGCCGATGGGCGCGGTGGTACGGCCACGGACCATGTGCTGGTCGCTGCCGCAGATGTTCGTCGCGACGGCCTTGACGATCGCCCCGTGCGGCACCTTGCGGCCCACGTTGGCGGGGTTGACCCCCGGGCCGTCCTTGAGCTCGAACTCGGGATAGTCGATGTTCCGGACTTCCACCTTGCCCGCCCCCTGGTAGGAGACGGCTCTGTTGCTCGGCATGACGTCCTCCGTGTTTCCTCGTGGCGCCCTTCCGCGTGATGCCCGGTGGAGCAGCCGGTCGTCGTCCGCGAAGAGGCTACGAGGGGGCTGTGACGGCCGAATCCGGGCCGGAGACAATGACTCTCTGTCCGTTTTCCACCATATACCCGCTGTTTTCGGCGCCACCCGGGAGCCGTTCTCCCCACGAAGGGCACGGCAACGCCCGGTCCTCCGATACCGCGGCAGCCGCCCGGGATCTCGTATTTGATCCGTCCACGTACGCCACCCGGCCGCTTATTGAACCTTCCGGTTCAGCGACCTATAGCGAACCACATGGTTCAGCAAGAGGTCCTTGACCGCGCGTTCGCGGCCCTGGCGGACGCCACGCGACGGCAGATCCTCATCCGGCTCGGTCAGGGTCCCGCCTCGATCGGCGAGTTGGCCGAACCGTTCGGCATGTCGCTCACCGGCATGAAGAAACACGTGCACGTCCTGGAGAACGCCGGGCTGGTCACCACGGAGAAGGTCGGGCGATCACGGCAATGTCGACTGGGCACCGAACGACTGGAGGACGCCGTGTCCTGGATCAGGTTCTACCAACGGCTCTGGGAACGACGGCTCGACGGCCTCGACGCCCACTTCAGCCTCAGGAAGGGGGGCGACCGATGACCCAGAACATCGAGACCGCTCAGCTGCGCATGAGCCGTGTCCTGCCCGCGAGTCCGGAAAAAGCGGGACGGAACCGGTTCTCATCCGTCGTCGACGCTCTCGCGTGAAGATCAGGCCGAGGTGAGCGGGGCCAGTCGCCGGCTGAGCCGGAGGACGGCCTCCGCCGTTCGGGAGTCGGTGACGGGGCGGAAGGGCGCGACGGGACGAGCCTTGGGCCCGATGACCAGGCCGGTCCGCCCGTCCAGTGAGGCGTCGGCCGCCGCGAGGACCGACGAGCGTGCGGCCAGTGACGCGGAGCCGGACGTGGCACGTTCGAAGACAAGCCGGACCAGCGGCCAGAGCAGCCGCAGCCCTGGCGAGACGATCTTCGGCGACCGCATGGTGCCGTCGGTCATCGTGGTGGCCGCGCCGCCGGGATCGGCCGCGAAAACCGAGATGCCCGTGCCTCGCAGCCGCTCCGCCAGCTCCAGCGTGTAGGCGAGGTTGGCGAGCTTGGCTCGGCCGTACCAGTGAAAGCCGTAGTAGCCGCCCGGGGGCTCGACGGCGTCGAAGGAGCGCTTGGCCACCCGGACCGCGCCCGAGGTGACATTCACGATCCGGCTCGGCCCTCCGGCCCGGAGCGACTCCAGCAACAGTTCGGTCAGCAGGTACGGGGAAAGGTGGTTGACGGCGAACGACGCCTCGATCCCGTCCACCGTCTGCCGCCGATCCGCGAACATCGCCCCGACATTGTTGACCAGGACGTTCAGCGGGCCCTCTCCCGCGAGCCGGGCGGCCAGCCCTCGGACGGAGTCGAGCGACGCGAGGTCGGCGGCGACGAACCTCGCTCCCCGCCCTGTCGCCACCGCGTCGATTCTCTCGACCGCACGAGCACCCCGCTCGGCGTTCCGGCCGATCACGGTCACCGCGTGACCTGTCGCCGCCAGCCCCATCGCGGTCTCCAGGCCGATTCCCCCGGTCCCCGCCGTCACCACGGCTCGTTTGCCCATGGTCCCACCCTCCACTGGTCGAACGCTACCGGATAGCTATCCGTTTCAAGGCTCACACCGTAACACAAACGGATAGCTATCCGGTTAATCGAGATGGGCATGCGGCGGCGAACTCCCAAGCCGCGGGTTCCAGACCGTCGTCAGCGCGGGGGGCGCAGGCCCTCAAGGAGGACGTCGAGGTAGATCTCGGCACGCTCGGCGTCGTCGCCACCGGAGCGGACCGCGTGCTCGATGCCGCAGAGCAGGTGGCGGACATCGTCCGCCTCGATGCCCCGCCGGACGGCGCCCGCGCGGCGGGCACGATCGAGCAGCTCCGCGACGGCACGGTCCAGCTCGACCTTCATCGCCGAGGTCTGCGCATCGGCGTCGCTGGCGGATTCGAGCACCGCCGCGAACCCGGCGTCGTCCAGTATGCGTCCGAGAATGAAACGCAGAAGGCGATGCAGACCCGAAAGGGCGTCCTCCTCGGCCGCCGCGGCCTGCGCCTCGTCGACGAGCCGCTGGAAGCGTTCCGCCAGCAGCGCCTCCAGCAACGCGTGCCGGTTGGGGAAATGCCGGTACACGGTCCCGACGCCCACTCCCGCGAGCCGGGCGATGGTGTTCAGCATGAGCGAGTCGTCGCCCATGGCCAACTGCTCGCGGGCGACCTGCAACACCCGTGCGCGGTTGCGCGCGGCGTCCGCGCGCAACACCGCCCCACGCTCAGCACTGGGTGTCATGGGCACAGCCTAACGGCTTACCGGCCAAGGGCCGCGAGGCACCGATTCGAACGATGAATCCTCATTCAGCCCCGAAGGGCAGAGCGGCGGTGAGGAGAACGCGCGATAGCCCCCCGAGTGGAAGAGCAGCGGCTCACCCTCCGTCCGCCGGAAGTGCTCGACCTCTCCGACGAAGATGAGGTGGTCACCCCCGTCGTAGGTGCTCACCGTACGGCAGGCGAAGTGGGCCAGGGTTCCGGCGAGCAGCGGGACCTCACCGGTCGCCGGGTGGATCTCCACCCCGGCGAACTTGTCCGGCAGCGGCGTGGCGAACCGCCGGGACAGGTGCTCCTGTCCGGCGGCCAGGACGTTGACCGCGAACCGTCCCGCCTCGGCGAACGCCGGCGCGCTGGGAGCCCGCCGGGACAGACACCACAGGACCAGCGGCGGGTCGAGCGAGACGGACGTGAAGGAGTTGACGGTCACGCCCAGTCGGTCACCCCGCCGGGTGACGGCGGTGACCACCGCCACCCCGGTGGCGAACTGCCCGAGGGCGTCGCGCAGAGATCTCATGGCCCCTTCTCACTTCCCGAACCGCGCCAGATACTCGGCCGCCCCGGCCGGGTCCATGAACCAGTCCGCGTAGTCCGACGGGTCGTCGAAGCCGTTCACGAAGCGGGAGGCCACCTCGGGCAGCCCGCCCGCGGCGCCCAGAACCTCCAGCACGTGCGGCGGCGGCGGCGCGAGAAGCGCGTTCGTCCACGCGGTGACGTGCCGGGCCCCCTGCCAGTAGCGCTCGAAGGCCCGCTCCATCCACGCCGCGTCGAACGGCCGCTCACCACGCTCCAGGATGTCGGACAGATAGGAGGCCGCGCACTTGGCGGCGTTGTTGGACCCCTGCCCGGTGATCGGGTCGTTGAGCACGACCACATCCGCCACGCCCATCACCGGGGCGCCCGACGGCAACGTCGCGACCGGCCTGCGCACGGTCGGGGTGAAACCGCCCGACAGGACGCCCCCCTCGTCGGTGAGCTCGACATCGCCGCAGCGGTCCGCCTCCCACGGCAGGAAGGTCTCCAGCACCCACCGGCTCCTGGCCAGGTGCTCGGCGGGGGTGCGAACGTCCGCCCAGCAGTCCATCGGCCCGCCGGGGACGCCCTCGAACACCATGATCTCGCAGGGGCCGGTGACGGTTAGCGCGGGGAACACGAAGTACTCGCCGATCCCGGGAATCACGTTGAAGCACACCGCGGAATGCCCCGGTCGCGGTACGAGACCGTTGACGTAGGTGAGGGCCAGGGCCCGCTGCGGGGCGCGGTACGGCGAGCGCGACTCGTCCCGCTCGAAGAGCGCGGAGATCGCCCCCTTGCCCGCGGCGACCAGGACCAGGTCGTACCGGACGGCGTAGTCCTCCAGGTCGTCCACGGTGGCGTCGTGTATGACGATCTTTCCGCCGAGCCGTTCCACCTCGGCCATCCACCCGGGCATCTTCAACCGCTGGTCGACCGAGCGGGCGGGCGTGTCGAGCCGGGCGGCCCAGTGGATGGCCGGTTCGCCGTCGGGACCGGCCACCGCGAACTGGATCCCGTCGATCGGCGGGCAGTCGTCCGCCCACAGGTCCAGGCCGAGGTCACGCTCGTGGCCGAGGGCGGTGCCGAACATGGCCTGGCTCGACATGACCCGGCCACCGCGAATGTCGTCGGGGGTCCGGTTGGAGACGACGGTGACGTCGTAGCCGTTCCGCAGCAGGCCGAGGGCGAGGTGCAGGCCCGCCTGACCGGCACCGACGACCAGGATTCTGCGCATGACGATGTCTCCTTTTCAAGGAAGGGGGAGGATTGAGCGGCGCCTGATGAAAAGGTACGGCCGGGGCGGCCGGCCGGGCCATCCGCTCAGCGCGGGTTCCATCCGCCTGGCGCGGGGTCCTCCCCGGGCCTCGCCGGACGGCGGCGGGACAGCGGCGGGACAGCGGCGGCGGGGTGGGGCACCCGGCGCCGGTCGGGCCCGGACCGTCAGCCGTCGCGCAGCGTCCGCGACGGCGCCTGACCGTAGCGCGCGCGGTAGAGCGCCGCGAACCTCCCCTGATGCGGAAAACCCCACCGGGCCGCCACGCCCGTCACCGTGCACCTGGCGGGATCGCCGGCCACCAGGTCGTCGTGGACCCGGCCCAGGCGCACGTCTCTGAGATAGGTCATCGGGGTCAGGCCGAGATGACGCCGGAAACCCTCCTGGAGCGAGCGGCCGCTGACCGCCACCGCGCCCGCGATCTCGTCGGTGGTCAACGGCAGATGGGCGTGGCCGTCGACGTATTCCATGGCCCGGCGCACCACCTTGGGCAGCGCGGGAGGCTGGGGCGCGCTCAGCCGCGCCAGGTAGTTGGACGGCTGCCCGGTGATCAGGGAGGAGAGCATGGCGTTCTCCAGATGGGCGACCGCCAGCGGCTGCGCGGCGAGCCCGTCGTCGTGCTCGGCCTCGCCCACGATCAGGTCGGCCATCGCCTTCCAGGCCCGCGCCCAGCCCGTGGTCATGTCCATGCCCAGACCGAAGACGATCGGCCTGTCGAGCGGCTCCCCGAGCATTCGCTCCAGGGTGCCCTCGACCGCCGACCGGTCGAACTTGACGATCAGTTGGGGACAGCCCGCCGCCCAGCGCATGTCGAGGTGCTCCGACGGCGACGGCAGGGAGGCCAGGCGGGGTGTCGACACGATCTCCTGCCCGCCGCACCGGATCAGGCTGCTCCCGGCCAGCGGGATCTGCACCAGGAAGAAGGAGCCCAGTTCCCCGGGCTCGATGCGGACGTCCGCCCCGTAGTCCAGGTAGTTAACCCGTACGGCGCCCAGCTGTACCGAGTTGAGCCGCGCGGCCAGCCGCGAGACGTCCCCGGCGAGTTCCAGCCGGTGGGGGCAGAACACGCGGGCCACCCGTTCGCGGGCCTCGTCGAGATCCGCGGTGTCGAAGACCGGCCTGTTGCCCAGCGGGACACGCCCTCGCACCTCGCCCATCGACGCTCCCACCCTCGGGTGCCCATCGCACGTGTACGACTGATCCCGACATGCTCGGTAGAGCCAGTGTGTCCGACCACGTACAAATACACAGAGACCCACGGAACGGGTGTCCGATATCGGACAGCGGAGCCGGTCAGGACCCGTGCGTCCGCCGGTCGTCCCCGCGAACACCTCGCCCAGGTGGAGGCCGCGCACGGTGACCCGCGCGCCTCCGCCGCCCCCTTCTTCCGAAACCACACCAAAGGCGACACCCGGCATGAAGCGGCCGGGACCGGGCTGGCAGGATCGGGCCGTGAACCATCGCACGCTTGGCCGCACCGGCATTCAGGTAAGCCCGCTCTGTCTCGGCACGATGATGCTCGGGGCCTGGGGAAACACCGACTACGACGAGTGCGGGCGCATCGTCGACACCGCGCTCGACGCGGGCATCAACTTCATCGACACCGCCGACGTGTACGCGTTCGGCGAGAGCGAGACGATCCTGGGCAAGGCCATCAAGGGCCGCAGGGACGAGATCGTGCTGGCGACGAAGTTCCACAACCAGATGGGCGACTCGCCCAACCGGCGCGGCAACTCCCGTCGCTGGATCATGCAGGCCGTCGAGGACAGCCTGCGCCGCCTGGACACCGACTGGATCGACCTCTACCAGGTCCACCGGCCCGATCCGCAGACCGACATCGACGAGACCCTCGGCGCCCTGTCCGATCTCGTGCGCCAGGGCAAGGTGCGGGCGATCGGCACCTCCTCCTTCCCCGCCGAGGAGATCGTCGAGGCCCAGTGGGTCGCCGACCACCGGCAACGCGAGCGGTTCTCGACCGAGCAGCCCTCGTACTCGATCCTCGCCCGGCACGCCGAGGCCGCGGTCCTGCCGGTGGCCGAGCGTCACAACCTGGGAGTCATGGTCTGGAGCCCGCTGAACGGCGGCTGGCTGACCGGCAAGTACCGCCGGGACGCGCCGCTGCCCGCCGGCTCCCGGGCCTTCAGCAACGGCGACCACTTCGACTTCAAGGTCGAGGAGATCCGCGCCCGCAAGCTCGACGTCACCGAGAAGCTGGCGGTCCTGGCCGACGAGGCGGGCATCTCGATGATCCACCTGGCCCTGGGCTTCGTGCTCTCCCACCGGGCCGTCACCTCGGCGGTCATCGGCCCGCGTACGCTCGAGCAGCTCACCAGCCAGCTCGGCGCGGACGAGGTGCGGCTGTCACCGGAGATCCTCGACGCGATCGACGAACTGGTCCCGCCGGGGACGAACATCAGCCCCGACGACGTCGGCTACGTGCCGCCCGCCCTGACCGACCCGGTCCTCCGTCGCCGCTGACGGAACCCGTCACCCCGGGGGGCGTCCCGCCGGGGTGACGGCCGGGCTCAGCTCACGTCCCGGTCCGCCCGCTCGGTGGAGATCCCCGCGGGCAGGCCGGTCACGACGACCTCCCCCTCCCGGTCGACGGCCGCGCCCACCTCGGCTCCGGCGATCCGTAGCCCTCGTACCGAGACCGGTCCCAGCGGAGCGCCCGCGAGCGGCCGCAACAGTACCCGGCCGGCGGGCACGTCGGGATAGAGGCCGAGCGCCGCGTGCACGAGGGTCACCGCGGCGGCGGCCGACCACGCCTGCGGGCGGCAGGCCGCCGGATAGGCCACCGGGCGCCCGAGCGCCGCCCGGTCGTCACCGCCGAACAGCTCCGGCAGCCGGTAGCCGAACGTCTCTCCGGCCGCGAGCAGCCCCTCGGCGAGGGTCGCCGCGTGCCCGGCGAACCCGGCGCGGGCCAGCCCGGCGACCACGATCGCCGTGTCGTGCGCCCAGATCGACCCGCAGTGGTAGGAGAGCGGGTTGAAAGCACCGGCCTCCGCGGACATCGTACGGAGCCCGAAGCCACCGGCCATCTCCGGTGAGACCAGCAGGTCGGCGACGGCCGCCTCCTCCGTCCCGGTGAGCAGGCCGGTGCCGAGCAGGTGGCCGATGTTACTGGTCAGCGCGTCGACGGGGCGCTTGTCCCGGTCCAGGGCCAGTGCCGGGAACCTGCCCAGCGGCCCGTCCGTCCAGAAGCGGACGCGGAAACGCTCGGCCAGCCCCGCGGCGTACTCGCGCCAGCGCGCGGCTCCCGGGCGGCCGAACGCCTCCAGCAGGTCGGCGCCCTGCCGTGCCGCCTGGTGGGCGTAGCCCTGCACCTCGACCAGGGCGATCGGCGGCCGGGCCTGGCGTCCGTCATGGAAGCGCAGCGCGTCGCCGGAGTCCTTCCAGCCCTGGTTGGCCAAGCCCCGGCCGCCGGTGTCTAGATATTCCACGAAACCGTCCCCGTCGGGGTCGGCGTGCTCACCGAGCCAGCCGAGAGCCGCCCGCAGGCAGGGCAGCAGCGCGGCGACCTCCTCGGTGGGCGCGCCCCAGCGCCAGGCGTCGTGCAGCAGGCCGATCCAGAGCGGCGTGGCGTCGATGGTGCCGTAGTAGGCGGCGGGCAGGCGCAGGCCGCTGCCCTCGACCGCGAACTCGTGCCGGCGCAGCTCGTGCATGACCTTCCCGGGGGCCTCGCCCGAGCCGGCGTCGATCCGGGTTCCCTGCCTGCGGGCCAGCACGCGGAGGGTGCCCATGGCCAGCTCCGTGCCGAGTGGCAGCAGCATCCGGGCGGCCCAGATGCTGTCACGTCCGAAGAGGGTGAGAAACCAGGGCACTCCGGCGCCGAGGAAGGCGTCGCCGGGGGCGGCGGTCTCGGCCAGCCTGAGCGAGCGCAGGTCGTCAAGGGAGCGCTCGAACAGCCTGCTCAGCCGGTGGTCGGCGGCGGCGATCCTGGGCTCGCCCGCTCCCGGAGCCCATTCGGCGGCGCGGGCGGGCGCGGTCACCACGGCCCCCGGGTCGTGCACCTCGACCTTCCAGGACAGCGTGACCCGGCCGCGGGGCGCCAGCTCGACCGGCCAGCTCAGGAAGGCCGTACGCGCGTGCCCGGCGGATTCGGCCCGCGCGCCCTCGCCCGTCACGGTGACCCGGACGCCGTCCGAACTCCACGAGATCTCTCCGGGGGCGGTGCGCTCCGCCTCGGCCTCGACGGTGTCACCGCCGGACTTCACCACCTCGATGGGGGCGAAGTCGCAGCCCAGTTCCAGGGTCACGGTGGCGGCGACGGGCACGGTGGCGCTGGAGACGATCTCGACGCGCTCCGCCATGCCTCCCGGCTTGACCTGCCGGACGCGCTCGATCCTTACCGTGGGATCGAGGACGGGGTCGCCCAGCCATCGGGCCAGCGCGACGAACCTGCTGCCGCCCGGCCCCCGTGGCGCGTGGCCGACGGCCTCGGGCTCCCGGCCGCCGATCGTCAAGGTGGCCTGTGACAGGGCCCGGGAGTCGGCGTGAAACAGTCCCTGGACACCGGCCGGACGGATCTGCCCGTCGTCGCCGCTCAGCGCGACGGTCGGTGCCAGCACGGTGCTGACGAGATCGTGCAGCAGCGGCTGAAGGCGGTGGGACGCGGCGAGGGCCGCCGTGACGGCCTGCGGGGCGGAGGGCGAGGCGTCGTCGAGCACGACGGGCTCCTGAGATCGTGCCGAGCCGATGACGCCTTGACAGACGACGGCAGGGAAATATGAATCGCGAAACACCCTACCTAAACGGTTCAATCATGCTGTCCACCCTTTCGAACGTCCGTTTCAGCCCGTACGCCGCACGCGGATGCCGTGGGCGTCGGCGCGCTGGAGGCCGCCGGCGTCCACGTTGGAGATCGGGATCAGTCCCTTGACCACACCCTTCCCACCGTTTCCGGTCAGCTTGACGATCAGCATTCCCGGGTCGGTCCCGTGGGAGGAGTGCGGGTCGCCGGAGAGCGGGATCGGTCCTCGCGTCGAGGCGAAGGCCCAGTCGCGGTCGGGCGAGACGGCGAAGAGGTCGACCGTCGGGTCCGCGCTGAACCGGGAGACGAGGTCGACGGTGCCGACCCGGGCGCCGGTCGCCCCGTCGAAGACCTCGGCGACGTTGGCGGCGCGGTCGCCGGCCCAGACGTAGCGCTCCTCGTCGGAGGCGAGGACGCCGTGCGCGTCGCGGTCGGGCGAGTCGTCGTCGAAGAGCGACTGGACCGCCGGGGTGTTCGGCGGGTTGGCCGGTGAGTAACCGCTCCTCGGCAGCCGGAAGACGCTGAACTGGTCGAGGTTGTCGTGTGTGCCACCACCTCCGTTCCCGAAGACCTTCCCCTTGGCCTCGATGAACCCGCAGCCGTTCGCGGGGATCCTGCTCGCGTCGTACTCCCCGACGATCGACATCGGCGTCGTGCGCCAGTCGACCACGAGCATCCCGCCGCCCCGGAGACTGACGAAGACCGGGCCGTTGTCCGAGGCGATGAACGGGCAGATCGGCGCGTTGTCCGGGCGGAGCCGGAGTGCCTGGCACGGCATCCCGTTCGGGGTGGTGCATCCGGCCAGGTCGATCGTCGCGGCCGGTTGCTGGACGAAGGTGCCGGACGCGTAGTCGGTGCCGATGCGCTCCAGCTTCTTGCCGTTCTGGTTGGAGACGATGAGGTACTCGTCGTCCTCGGTGGGCCAGAGGGCATGGGCCTGCCGGGCCCCTCCCGCTCCGGCCTCGGTGAGGAAGCAGGCGAGCGGCTGCCGGGTGGCGGCGTTGAAGACGACCACGTGGCCGCTGGCGACGAAGGCGAGCGCGGCGTGGGTGTCGGCCTTGTTGAAAACCAGCATGTGGGGACGTACCGGGACGCTGCCGGTGCTCGCCAGGCAGAGGGACGAGGTCGCACCGCTCAGGTCTATGACGTGGACGGGCCGCGCGTCCGACAGCCGGCGGGTGACCTCGGCGCCGGAGTACACGTTGACCGTGCCGCCGTAGGAGAGCCCGTCGGTGTTGGACTGGTCGACCAGCCACACCTCGTACGACTTCCCCGCCTGCGCCTGGGGCGGCGCGGCCGCTCCCAGGACGAACAGCACCAGCATCGCGACGATCGCGATCCGCCACTTCCCCATACGCCCTCCAAGGTCGTTCCGGCCGGAGCATCTCCATATCCCTGCGAAGCAGGCTGCTTTCCACCTTCAATCCCAGGCCGCCATAAGTCCAGGAATTACTTGAATTAAACAAATATAGACAAAAAGACCCTACATTACAGATATTGGCCACAAGTCCGGTAACAAATGACACTCGGCGGCTATCCGGAATTACATATAAGGATATTTCGGTATATAGCCAGCGGTCCGGCAACACCTCATGCGACGACCTCCGGATCCGGCGGCCGATATATTGGCGGCCATGAACTCGCTGGTCCGACGCCCTCTGGGCCAGACCGGCCTGGCCGTGACACCCGTCGGTCTCGGCCTGGCCGCGCTCGGCCGCCCCGCCTACATCACGCTCGGCCGCGCCGAGGATCTCGGCGACGACCGCGACATCGCCGCGATGCGGTCACGCACCTGGGCCGTACTCGACGCCGCCTGGGCGGCGGGAGTGCGTTACCTCGACACGGCGCGCTCGTACGGGCGGGCGGAGGAGTTCCTCGCGGGCTGGCTGCGCGAGCGCGAGATCGCCCCGGGAACGGTCACGATCGGTTCGAAGTGGGGATACGCCTACGTCGGCGAGTGGCGTCTGGACGCCGAGCGGCACGAGGTGAAGGAACTCACCGCCGACCGGCTGCGCGTCCAGCTGGAGCAGACACGCGCGCTGCTCGGCGAGCACCTGTCGCTCTACCAGATCCACTCGGCGACCGTGGAGAGCGGCGTGCTCGACGACGAGGACGTGCTCGACCGGCTGCGCGCGCTGCGGGCCGAGGGAGTGGCGGTCGGTCTGTCGACGAGCGGACCGCGCCAGGCGGACACGATCGATCGGGCGATCGGAGCCGGGCTGTTCGACACGGTGCAGTCCACGTGGAACCTGCTGGAGCGCTCGGCCAGTGAGGCACTCGCGCGGGCGCACGAGGCGGGGCTGGGCGTGATCGTCAAGGAGGGCGTGGCGAACGGCCGGCTGGCCGCCCGGGCGGCACCCGCCGCGCTCCTGGCCGCCGCACGCGAGCGGGACACCACACCGGACGCGCTCGCGCTGGCCGCCGTACTGGCACGGCCGTGGGCCGGGGTGGTGTTGAGCGGCGCGGTCTCGGCCGGGCAACTGCGCGACAACCTCGGCGCGGTCGAGACCGGCTGGGACCCCGAGCTCGAGGAGCGGCTCGCCGGACTGGCGGAGACCCCGGAGAACTACTGGTCCGAACGTGGCGCGCTTCCCTGGAGCTGAACTCGGGCGCCCGTGCGTCGCACGCGCGGGCGTGACCGGGGCACCGGCCTCAGGGAGGCGCGCGCAGCGGGGTGCGCCCGAGGTTTTCGATCAGTTCGGGGAGCGAGTCGAAGACGTGGGCCGCCCCGGCCGCGCGCAGTTCCTCAGGGGAGAAGCCGCCGGTACGGACCGCGACGCCGGGCATACCGGCCTTGCCCGCAGCGAGAAAGTCCCAGGTGGAGTCACCCACCGCAACCCCGGACGCGCCCTCGACCTTGGCCAGCGCCGCCTTCATCAGGTCGGGGGCCGGCTTGGTCGCCTCGACGTCCTCCGAGGTGGTCCAGGCCCGGCAGCGCGAACGGCCGTCGACGAGGTCGATGAAGTGCTCGACGTGCTGCGGCCTGCCCGACGAGGCCAGCACGATGGTGAACCCGCGCCCGCCGAGCGCGTCCAGGAGTTCGGTGGCCCCCTCGCAGGGCCTGATCTCGTCGAGGAACACGTCGAACTCCTCCACCCACGCGTCACGCAGCGCGTCACCGTGCCGCCGCTCGACGTCGTCACCGGCGAGGGCGGAGACGATCTGATCTCCGCCCATGCCGATGTGCCGGTGGATGCGCCACAGCGGCAGCCACACGTCGTAACGCCCGAACGCCCGGAACCACGCGAGCGCGTGCTGGTAGTTGGTGTCGACCAGGGTGCCGTCGATGTCGACGATGGCGGTGTCTGCCATGGGAGGGGATGTGCCCGGCCCGCACCACACCATTCCGGAGAACGTCACCGGGCTTGATGAAAAACCTGCTTGCCGCGCTTTACGAACCACCGAACCACAGGGCCAGGGCTGGGGCCGGCGCCTGCCAGGTCGGCGTCACCCCGGACACCGCGATCGGCACCGTGACCGGGGTGGAGCCGGCTCGGTCCTCGACACCTGACCGGTGAGGAGGCCGCCTGAAACGAGCGGAGAATCGAGTTTATCCAGGACGCTCCGGTGTAGTCCCATACTTGTCAGGTCGTCGCCCCCGAGACGACCCGCCATCGCATGGTCCTTGGTCAGTGCCCGCACCCGATCTCGAACACCACCCGCCGACCGTCACCAACCCCGTCAGGCTGTCGCACGGAACGACATGGGAGGCCCTCCTACATGAACCCCGCTGAGGATTACGCCGTACCGGCTCCTGGAACCGCGCTACTCGTCGTCATGGGCGTGACCGGTTCCGGCAAGACCACCGTGGGCGCCGCCCTCAGCCAGCGGTTACGGGTGCCGTTCGCCGACGCCGACGACTTCCACAGCGAGGCCAACATCGCCAAGATGTCGGCGGGCATCCCCCTCGACGACGACGACCGGCTGCCGTGGCTGCGCGCGATCGGCACCTGGCTCGCCGAGCACGCCGCCGGCGGCGGGGTGGCGAGCTGCTCGGCGCTCAAGCGGAGCTACCGCGACATCCTGCGGGAATCCGCGCCGACGGTGAGCTTTGTCCATCTGCACGGCGAGATCGACGCCGTACGCCGGAGGGTCGCCGGCCGTCCGGGGCACTTCATGCCCGCCTCGCTGGTCGACTCGCAGTTCAGGACCCTGGAGCCTCTCGGGCCCGACGAGCACGGGATCGTTCTCGACTTCGCCAGGCCCGTCGGCGAGCTCGTGGACGCCTACCTCGCCGCGGCGGCCGGCCCCCGGACCCGACCGGACCCGCACCCCACCGGCCCCACCGGCCCCACCGGTCCCGCCGATCCCGGTGGGCCCCGAGGGGGCGGAGAGGCCGGGAGGGCGAGGTGACCACCGTTCTGATCACCCTCGCCGAGCCCGCCGCGACCTCCCCCGGCCGGCTCGTCCCGGCCGCGCTCATCGGCATCGCGCTGATCGTCCTGCTGATCACGTACTTCAAGCTGCATCCCTTCCTGAGCCTGGCCCTCGGCTCGCTGGTCGTCGGGGCCGTCGCGGGCCTGTCGATGACCGACACCATCGCCGCCTTCACCGACGGGTTCGGCAGTACCGCGGCCGGGGTCGGCACGCTCATCGCGCTCGGCGCGATGTTCGGCAAGCTGCTCGCCGACTCCGGTGGGGCCGACGAGATCGTGGACACGATCGTCGGCAGGTCCAGTCCCCGATCCCTGCCCTGGGCGATGGCCGCCGTGGGCGCGCTGATCGGTCTGCCGATGTTCTTCGAGATCGGCCTCGTGCTGCTGATGCCGGTCATCTTCCTGGTCTCGCGCCGCTCCGGCGTCTCCCTGATCCGCATCGGCATACCCGCGCTCGCGGGCCTGTCGGTGATGCACGGGCTCGTCCCTCCGCACCCGGGACCGCTGGTCGCCGTCGACGCCCTCAAGGCCGACCTTGGCATCACGCTGGGTCTGGGCGTGCTCATCGCCGTTCCGACGGTCGCCATCGCCGGACCGCTGTTCTCCGGGTACGCCGCCCGGTGGGTGGACGTCCCGGCGCCCGAACTCTACGAGTCCCGGTCCGAGACGGAGGGCACTCGCCGGCCGTCGTTCGGCGTCACCCTGGCCACCGTGCTGCTGCCGGTCGCGCTGATGATGGGCAAGGCCCTCGCCGACATCCTCACCGCCGAGGGGACCGCGGTCCGCGGCGTGCTCGACTTCCTCGGCACGCCGCTGGTGGCGCTGCTGATCGCCGTCGTCGTGGCGATGTTCACCCTCGGCCTCGGCGCCGGCATGGACCGGAGGGCGATCGCGAAGTCCCTGGAGCAGTCGCTGCCGCCGATCGCGGGCATCCTGCTGATCGTGGCCGCCGGCGGCGGTTTCAAGCAGACGCTGATCGAGAGCGGGATCGGTGACCTCGTCGCCACCTGGGTGCAGAACAGCGGACTGTCGGTGCTGCTGCTGGCCTGGCTGGTCGCCGTGCTCATCCGGCTGGCCACCGGGTCGGCGACCGTCGCGACGGTCACCGCCTCCGGAATCCTGGCACCGCTGGTCGCCAACCTCAGCGTCGGGGAGACCTCGCTGCTGGTGCTCGCCATCGGTGCGGGCTCGCTGTTCTTCTCCCACGTCAACGACGCGGGATTCTGGCTGGTCAAGGAGTACTTCGGGCTCACCGTGGGGCAGAACATCAAGACCTGGTCGCTGATGGAGACGGTCATCTCGGTGACCGGCCTGCTGCTGGTCCTGGCACTGAGCCTGTTCCTGTGAGCCCTCGCGCGGCCCGGGGCCGGGGTCAGCCCCGGTGGTCTCCCGCCATCGTGTCGCGCAGGCCGCGTACGGCGGAGTCGATCCGCTCCAGGGTCTCGTCGGCGCATGTCCCGGGTTCGCCGGGTATCCGCCCCGCGCGGACGTCACCGGCGATGTGCTCCAGGGACTCCGCCAGGGCCGCCACCGCCGCCCGAGACGGGGGCGGCGCGCCGCGCCCGGTGCGCGCGACGGTGGCGGCGGTCGCGTCGGCCACCCGTTCCAGCGCGGTCATCGCGGGCATCCAGGTGGTGACGCGCCTGCTGATCACAGATGGCTCGGTCATCGCCCGCTGGAAGACCGTCCGCAGGTCGGCCAGGGCGTCGTACACCCTGCGAAGGAGCAGCGCCCTGCCGGGGTGCTCGGGCTCGAAGGCGTACCTGAGGTAGTTCGCGGTGGCCGACACCGCGTCGGCGAACCGGGGCCCGACCGGCGCCTCCCAGCTCCCGGCCCACGGCAGGTATCCCAGCAGCAGGACGATCACGCATCCGACCAGCGTGTCCACGATCCGGATCCCGCCCAGCTCCGGCCCCCCGCGGGTCAGTAGATCCACCAGTAACAGGACCAGCGGCGCCTGGAAGGTCGACATCAGGCCCCAGTTGCGCTGCATGCCGTAGGGCAGGAGCGCCGCGAACACCGCGATGGGGATCAGCAGCAGTGGGCCGTACGGCACCAGGAGAAGGATCAGGGTGCCGATCAGCGTGCCCGCGACGGTCCCGAGCGCGCGCTGCACGGCGCGCGCGAACACCGACCCGAAGTCGGGCTTGAGCACCAGCGCGACGGTCAGTGTCATCCAGTAGGACCGATCGAACCAGCCGAGCCGGCTGACCGCGGCGGCGACGCCCATGCAGAGCGCGAGCCGGACCGTGTAGACCCGGACGAGGTGGCCGTACCACATCTTCTCCAGGACGGCCCGGAGCCGGGAGCGGTAGCCCACCGGTTCGTACGGCAGCTGGTCGGCCGCGACGTCACCGCCGGATGCCAGGTCGACCGCCCCCTGGACGGCGGAGAAGAGGGCGCGTACGGCGGGTGAGTCGCCCTCGTGACGCACCGCCGCCGGCGCGGGCCCGCCGGTGAGCGACGCGGCGACGCCCTCGACGGCGGACGCCGGCTCCTGTGGCGGCTCGCGCTCCTCGTGGCACAGCGAGAGCAGCGCGTTGCGGATCAGCGAGGCCTGGTTCAGCAGGGCGACCAGCCGGGTACGCCCGGGATCCAGCTCCCCCACCGGGGAGCGGGCGCCGAGGACGGTGTCGTAGGCGTTCCTGAGCGCGGTGTCGAACGTGATCAGGGAGTCGGCGGCGCGATCGGTGAACAGCAGGCCGAGGGCCCGGTAGACCTTGGCCACCGAGGTCTCCTCCGGCGCACGCGGGTGGAGGGGCCAGTCGGCGACCCCCAGCGCGATCACCCACAGCACGCCCAGCAGGAACGTCAGCGCGTTCAGGCCGGGCGGTCCCGGCAGTGCTATGCCACTGGCGATCACGGTCATCACCAGCAGTTGCAGCCCGGCCGTCGAGCCCGCGCCCCCGCCCGTGCTGATCAGTGCGGACAGTACGGAGACGGCCACCATGACCGGCACCACCCACCAGCCGTGGTCGCGGACCGCGGCGCCGATGAGATACCCCAGCGCCCCGGCGGCCCCGGTCGCGCCCATCCGGATGATCCTGGCCCGGTACGGGCCGTCCCGGTTGGCCATCCCGGCGTTCATGGCGCCCATGGCGGACAGCAGGCCGGCCGTGACGTGCCCGGCGGCGACCCCTGCGAGGAGCGGGACGGTCACCGCCACGGCCATGCGCAGCATCGGCCACCATCGAAGCGCCGCGGGTGCCGGGCGGACCGTCTCGACCAGCCAGCCCGGAGCGGCGTCGATCAGCCGGTCGGCGGCCCGCCGGAAGAGCGGGGACATCGCTCGCCGTGCTCAGTACGCCGGCAGGCCGGACGCGTCCGGCCCGGAGGCGGTCTCTTCACGGTCCACGGCGCGACCCCTACCCGGGTGCCCTGTCCGGTTATCCCGGTATTCGCCGACGAAGTCTTGACCACCGCGTGCCATCGGTCAGGGGAGGATGGCGTCGACGTAGCCCCCGTCGACGCGGAGCGCGCCGCCGGTGGTGGCGGAGGCCTGCGGCGAGCCGAGGTAGACGACCATGTTGGCGACCTCCTCCGGCTCGATCAGCCGCCGCAGCAGGGACTGCGGGCGGTGCTCCCGCATGAAGACGCGCTGGGCCTCGTCCCAGGGCAGGCCCCTGTCGACGAGTTCGTAGACGAAGTCCTCCACGCCTCGGGTGTGGGTGGGGCCGACGATGACGGAGTTGACGGTGACACCGCTGCCCGCGGCCCTCTTGGCGAAGCCGCGCGAGACGGCCAGGAGCGCGGTCTTGGACATGCCGTAATGGATCATCTCCGCGGGGACGACGATCGCGGAGTCGCTGGCGATGTACTGGACGCGGCCCCAGGAGCGCGCCACCATCCCCGGCAGATAGGCGCGGGTGAGACGGACCGCCGCCAGGACGTTCACCTCGAAGTAACGACGCCACTCGTCGTCGGTGATCTCCAGAGCGTCCTGGACCCCGAAGACTCCGAGGTTGTTGGTCAGGATGTCGACCTCCGGCAGCATGTCGACGACGCGGTCCGCCCCCTCCTCGGTGGCGAGGTCGGCGGCGACCGGGACGATCCGCGCGCCGGGAGTCTCCGCGCGCAGCGCGGCGCAGGCGCTCTCCACCTTCTCGGGGGTGCGGCCGTTGACGGCCACTGTCGCGCCCGCCCGTGCGAGACCGGCGGCGATGGCCGCCCCGATCCCCTGCGTGGATCCGGTGACCAGTGCCGTCTTACCGGTGAGATCGATGTGCATGCGTCATGTCCTTGGATACCTGTCATGGAACCGCTCCCCGTACGGGCGGGCACTCACGACCGGATGACGAGGTGGAGCGGTGCTCCACCGGGCGCCTTCCCGCTGATCCGCTGTTCGTTCCCGGGTTGGGCGGTACGGAAAGCCCGGATGGTGATCATTTTGGAGAAGCGCGCACTTGCCACGAAGATCTCCGCACCGGGCGGAGGCTTCCCGGCGGTCCGTCCGCGGTCGTTCCCGCTGTCCGGCCGCCTGGTCACCGAGGCCGGCGCAGGCAGGAATAACCCGTCCGCTGAGACGTTAAGAGTGGTTGAAATTTCAAACGAAACGGAGGACGGTGAGCACGATGCAGTTCGGGATCTTCACCGTAGGCGACGTCACCGCGGACCCCACCACGGGCCGGACGCCGAGCGAGCACGAGCGGATCAAGGCGATGGTGGCCATCGCGCTCAAGGCCGAGGAGGTCGGCCTGGACGTCTTCGCCACCGGCGAGCACCACAACCCGCCCTTCGTCCCCTCCTCACCGACGACCATGCTCGGCTACGTCGCCGCGCGGACCGAGCGGATCATCCTCTCCACCGCCACGACCCTGATCACCACGAACGACCCGGTCAAGATCGCTGAGGACTTCGCGATGCTGCAGCACCTGGCCGACGGGCGCGTCGACCTGATGCTGGGCCGCGGTAACACCGGGCCGGTGTATCCGTGGTTCGGGCAGGACATCCGCCAGGGCATCCCGCTGGCCGTCGAGAACTACGCGCTGCTGCACCAGCTGTGGCGCGAGGACGTGGTCGACTGGCAGGGCCGCTTCCGCACTCCCCTGCAGTCGTTCACCTCGACACCCCGCCCGCTGGACGGCGTCCCGCCGTTCGTCTGGCACGGCTCGATCCGCAGCCCGGAGATCGCCGAGCAGGCGGCCTACTACGGCGACGGGTTCTTCGCCAACAACATCTTCTGGCCCAGGGAGCACTTCATCCGCCTGATCGAGCTGTACCGGGACCGCTTCGCCCACTACGGCCACGGCACCCCCGAGCAGGCGATCGTCGGCCTGGGCGGCCAGGTGTTCATGCGGAGGAACTCCCAGGACGCGGTGCGCGAGTTCCGCCCCTACTTCGACAACGCGCCCGTGTACGGCCACGGCCCCTCGCTGGAGGATTTCACCGACCAGACCCCGTTGACCGTGGGCAGCCCGCAGGAGGTCATCGACAAGACCCTGACCTTCAGGGAGTCCTTCGGCGACTACCAGCGCCAGTTGTTCCTGATGGACCACGCCGGGCTCCCGCTCAAGACGGTGCTGGAGCAGCTCGACATCCTCGGCGAGGAGGTCATCCCGGTACTGCGCCGGGAGTTCGCCTCCGGCAGGCCGGCCGGGGTGCCGGACGGCCCCACCCACGCGGCCCTGGCGGGCGCCTACTCGCCGTCGCCGTCCCAGGCGTAGGCCTGGAACGCCGGGTCGAGAGGGGCGTCGATCAGCCGGTTGGCGAACGTGGAGATCGTGTAGACACCGACACCGAGGACGACCTCAAGGGCGTTCTGCGGCGTGTAGCCGGCGTCGAGGAACGCCCGCATCTCCTCGTCGCCGACCGCGCCGTGGTGGTCCATCACCGCGAGGGTGAACGCCCGCAGCGCCTCCGAGCGGGCGTCCGGAAGGGGCTTCCGCGCCCGCAGCCCCTCGATGACCTCGGCCGGCGCATCCAGCTTGACCAGCGTGGCGGTGTGCATCGCCACGCAGACGTGGCAGCCGTTGCGGGTGGCGACCGTCAGGATGACGATCTCACGCTCGACCGGGGCGAGGGAGGTCTGCTCGAAACCGGCGCTGGCCGTCAGGAACCCCTTGAGCAGATGCGGGGAGGTGGCCATCCGGCCGACCGGCGCGGGGATGAAGCCGAATTTCCGCTCCACCGCCTCGACCGTGGCGCGGGCGGCGGCGGGAGCGCTCTCGGCGGTGTGGGTGACGAAGACGTCGTGGGACATGGGGGCCTTCTCTCTGGATTCTCCGGGCACGCGGAAGACGCGCCGGGTGGTCGCACGCCGAGGAATATCGTCAACGTGGTTGTCTATATAGTAAACACAGTTGACGACTTTGGCAATGACCGAGGCTGGGCGTGGAGCAGGTCGCCGAACGGACGCGTTCGGCCCGTGACGCGCGGCATCCTGATCCGGCGGGCCCACGGCACCCGGCAGGCGACCACTCCCGGTCCGCTCCCGGTCCGGGCGGTCCATGCCGATATTCAGGGTGAGACCGTTCCCCTGCCGCGAATCCACCCGGTTTTCACCGGGCCCCGGAGAAAACGCGTTGCGGTCGATTCCGGAGATCCCGCATCCTCGGATCAGGCCGGTCGAGCTTCACCAGGAGGGATCATGCGCCGCCATCACGGTCAGGGACGTCGCGTCACACGTGCTCGTCGCCGTATGCGCATGCCCCGGGAGGCTCGTGTGTGACGCCCGCCGTCACGACGCGAGCCGTCCTTCGGACCACACGGTCCGAGACTTTTTGGAGCGGGTGAGGGCGCTGGTGTGCTCGGCGGTTTCATAAACCACTAATCGACTTGTTTGTTGTCATTGACTGCATTCAGCTGCATGTGGTTGCCCTGGTCAGAAGGGGTGCGTTCCATTGATTGCCAGTGGTCATCGGTGACCGCATTAAGGCCTGCTGTTCCCGTCCCGTTCCCATCGGAACCACCCGGCCGCCGCACCTCAAAGTCCCGCGGAACCTCCCACCCTGGGCGGCCTGCCACACGTCCGGCAGTGACGCGCCTTCCACGACTCCCGATCCCGCGCCGAGTGCGCCTCCTCCTTCACCCGGCCCCCGCCGTGTGGCACGGTTCGAAATCCAGCGCCCCGCACATCGGCATCGGGCATGGCACGTCGTACGGCGGCTGACGGTGATCCGGCCCTCCGTGGAACGCATGTCCGGCGGCTATCGCCCGGCGCTGCATCCGCGCGTCCCACACGGTCAGCCGCTCAGAAAGCCGCGGGTCGCCGTTGCCCTCAACGTTGAACGCGGGACGCTCGGACCGGATGGCGTTGAGCTCCGCCTCACGCGCTTCCGCCCGGCTCTGAAAATGCTCGTAGGTGGCCGACCGGACCTCACCCCACCAAGGCTGGGTGGCCGCGTGCCCGTCCAGGCGTACGAGCGGCGATTCGGTGATCCCGATGTAGAGGAGCGTCCCGTCCTGGTCGAAGAAGCGATACAACGTACCCATCAAGATTCCGCCTAGTGGATATCTTTACCGTTAAAGAGGTATTCCTCTTCCGTGTTCCTTAAAAGACCGGAAGAACCCGGCGGTTTTCCGAGCAGCAGCTGCCGCCGCCCCCCTCGCATGAAGCAAGGCACGCGGGTTGTGAGAATCGAGAATGAGCGGACACAGCGGCGACTGATCTCTTTAGCCGGCTGCCACCCGGTCGTCGCGCACCGTCAGGGCCGCGGCCCGCGCTGGGACGGAACCGCCGACGAACGGCGCCTGCTGCTGTTCGGGCTGTTGGGCGCGCAGGTGCTCGGCAAGCGCGGTGATCCTCCGCAGCGGACCCAGGTCTAGCGACGGCAGCAGCTGAGAGCCGGTCAGGGCGACGGCGGCGGCACGGATAGCCGTCTGCAGCGGAGAGTCTTCAATGACCTGGTCGCAGAGCGCATCACCGCCGCGTTCGACGACGATGCGGTGACGGTTGCGGTCCAGCTGCCAGCCTCCGGCCGTGGTGACCGGGTCGAGGTGCACGGTGATGCGGGTGCGGCCGACGTCGACGATGAGGTACCGGTGCCGGTCGTCGGCGGGGCGGATACCGCACCGCCACCCGCTCTCAGCGCGCTCGGACATCCCGCCCAGGACGACGGCGGGGTTGGTGATGCTGGAGTGCAGCTCCACATGCAGCCGAGCGTCGCCGGTGTGGAGGGTGGTGTGCTCGGTGAGGGTCGACACGAACAGCCTGGGGTCGTAGATGGCGCGCAGCGTCGCCTGCCGCGGGGGCGACGCCAGGTAGGTGGCGAACACGTCGGCGGGCAGGAAGCGGCGCAGCACGGCCAGCATGTGCAGCCACTCGTAGCCGAGCACCCCGTAGGAGCGGTCAACGAATCGGCCGCCGGCGATGTCAGCGCTCCGATCCTTGGTGAAGGTCACCGTGAGGCGATGAATCGGGGTGCCAGGTTCGTGCTCCTCGATGAGGCCGGCGGCGACGTCAAGGGCGCGGGCGTGCCGGTACTGGTCGGTGACCATGACGCGGGCGGCCGGATGCTCGCCGACCAGCCGGGTGAGCTCGCCGATCTCATGGCCTTGGCAGGCGGGTTTTTCCAGCAGGATCCGCGCCTGCGGGTCGTGGGCGAGGATCGATCGCAGCACCGACACATGGTCGGCGGTGGGGCAGCACACCGACCACATGCCGACGCCGGCGGCGACCTGCGGCGGGAGCTCGTCGACGCCGTGGCTGAACGTGCGGCACCCCTTCGGCAGGTCCTGATGCTTGGGGTCCACCACGACCAGCTGGGCGCCGCCGTCAGCGAGGAGCTGGGCGTGCAGGCGGCCGGCCGCGCCGTAGCCGACCACGCACACCGTCATCTCCGGCAGCCGTACCGGCCCGGCGGGCCGGTCAGGTGCGCCCGCGGCCAGGTAGGTGTCGTAGTAGGCGTCGTACAGGCCGGATGCGGTGATGATGTCGTCGACGACGCCGGTGTGCACGCCGGGCGACAGCGTGCCGGCCTGGGAGCAAAGGGCTTTCGCGGCGAGAAGCGTCCCGGCCCGGTAGGCGTCGTAGCCCTGATTGGGGATGGCGTCGGCTTCGAACAGGTTCAGGGAGCGGCCGTCGCCGAGTACCGTCACCTGGGCGCCGCCGCGCAGCCGGTAGCGGCGGCCGACGCCGGGAATCTCCACCGCTGTTTCGGTGAGTTCCGGGTCGGTGGCCAGCAGCGCGAAGTCACGGGTGGCGCACGGCGCCAACACCACCCCTTCGGGCAGCAGCCTGATCGCCTCGGCGGTGAGCGCGTCCTCCCCGGTGGTGCCGACCAGCAGGAACGGCCGCACCGTGCGCAACGCGTCGGCGGCGGAGCGGTAGGTGGGGTGGCCAGCCTCGGCGGCGGCGATCAACGCGAGCGGGGCGGGGTCGACGACGTGAACCTGACAGCCCTGGGCACGCAGCGCGGCAGCCAGCCGCGACCCCAGGGTACCGTAGCCGAGCACGAGCACCGTGCGGCCGATGACCTTCACGGCGGGCAGCAGCCCACGCAGCCTGCGCAGGCAGGAGTCGGCGATCTCCGGGTAGCCGAGGTTCGTTTTCAACACTGAACGCGCCAGGTTGAAAACCGGGATGCTGATCGGCCCGGCCGCGGCGATGCGTTTGAGCCCGGACACGGTCAGCCCCAGGGCGGCGTCCACCCGGCGGGGCGCACCGGCGCAGCCGTAGCCCTGGGCGAGCAGGCCGCCGTCGTCGATGACCAGCACCTTCCGGCCGGCGGCGTGGGCGGCGTCGATGAACGCGTCCACCCCGGTAAGGGCGTGGGCGAGGTCGGCGGCGTGGCCGGCCGGGGCGTTGATCGCGGTGTTGTCGAGCAGGCCGCTGCCGCACCCGCGGGCCAGAAGCGTGGCGTGGACACGGTCACGGTTATGGGTGCGGTCGCCCTTGGCCAACGCGTAGATCCATTCGGCGGGCATGCCGGACCGCTGCAGTGCCAGCAGGAAGGCCAGAGTGTTCTCCACGTAATGATCACGGAAGATCACCGCCCAGCCGTCGAGGTGCGCGTCGCGGGTGGCGAAGCGGACGAGCAGCGGCATGCTCGCGGCGAGCTGGCCCAGCTCGGCCGGGTCGTAGCAGCGCAGCCGGCCCCGCAGCCACGCCCGCAGGTCTTCGGCGGCTTCCTGCCCGCCCGGGTGGACGTCGAGGAGGATCTCGACGGGCTGCTGGTCGGGCAGGACGTGGCTGAGCGTGTCGGGCCGGTCCAGGGTGCAGGGGTGCCAGCGCACGGCGACGCGGGGGGCGTCGTCGGTGTCGGCCAGGAGCAGGCTGTCCGGGCCGGACTGGTGGACGCGCAGGCTATGACGTTCGGCGACCTCGGCCGCTCCGGCGGGCAGGGCGTCGGGCGGGATAGGCCCACGGAGGACGTCCCAGGTCGCGCTGGTAGCGGACGCGTGAACGGTGTCCATGGTCACGGGATCTCCCTTGGGGTGTCGGGGGAAAATTTTTCAAACGCACGTCGTCAACGCGACGCGCGGCAGGTCAGTCGGCCAGTTCCGTCAGCAGCGTGTCGGTGGCGGGCAGCTCGGACAACAGGATGGTCGCCGCCTGGTGGCGGGTCAGCCAGAAGGCGTCCAGGTCGGCCTGGACCAGGCCGGGCTTGAGGTAATGCTGTTTGACCCCGTACAGGCTTTTCAGCAGCTGCAGCAGCGCGACCCGGCCGCAGGCGCGCACGTCCACGCTGGCCACTTCGGGGTGGGCTTTCCGGTAGGCGCCGATGAAGGTCGCGGCGGCGTCCAACCAGCCTCCGCCGGTGACGGTGTTGGGGTAGAACGCCATGCGGCCCAGGTCGTAGGCGAGCAGGAACGGGTCCGGTGGCCGAAAGTCCAGCACCGCCGACAGTCTCTCCCCGGTGAACAGGAGGTTGACCGGGGAGTAGTCGCCGTGCACGACCTGCACGGTCAGGTCCGCGGGCAGGTCGGCGAGCAGCCCCGGAACATGAGCGAGCATGCTGCGGCGCTCCAAGAGCGTGCGCTGCGCGTCGGCGTCGAACGCGTCAGCAGCGCCGGTACGACTCCGGTCGGCGATGATGCCGAGCAGCTGGTCGATCGTCGCGGTGAGGCCATCGACGTCGATGCCGAACCACCGCTCCACCGTAGGCGCGGCGGCCGCGTGAGCGGGGTGGTTGGCGAACAGGGCGTGGATGCGGCCCAGGGCGGCGCCGGCGGCGGCGAGCTGGGCGGGCGACAGGCGGGTGACGACCTGGCCGGGCATCCACTCCCACACCGACACAGGCAGCGGGCCGCTGGTGTCGATGACGTCACCTGCCTGGTTGACCAGCACCCGCGCGCCGGGAATGCCCGCTTTCAACGCTTGGGTCGACAGGGCGATCGCTTCCCGTTCCGCGGACAGGTCGGTGCCGGGTGGGTAGTTCTTCACGAACACCTGCCGGTCGGCGCAGTCGGCGCGGTAGTTCACGGTGCCCTGCCCGATGGGCAGCCGCGCCAAGGCGTGCACCGTCAACCCGTAGGAGGCGACCAGGGCGGCGGCGAGGCGGCCGACCTGCTCAGGCGGCGAAGAAGCGGCGGCGAAGTCAGGCATGAAAACCCTCTCTGCTTGTGGTTCTGGAGGCGTGGAGTCAGGCAGGCGCGAAACGCCGGGGGCCGGCCCGGAAAAGCCGTCACGCTACCCCGCCCCGGCCCGCCCGGCGCACTGTTCGCGCCGGTCAACCGTTCGAAGACCTGCCGGTAGGTCGCGGTGACGGCCCGCCATCTCGCGCTGCCCGCCCGCTCGAACCGGCGGCGAGGTCGGACGGGGAGGCGGGCGGCGGCTTCGGCGGCGGCCAACGCCGGACCGGGCCCTTCACCCGGCGGGTAGAGCCACGCCGGGAAGCCGACCGTCATCTCCGCGATGGGGGGCAGGTCCGGGGCGATGACGGGGGTGCCGAACTCCAGCGCGGTACTCACCGAGCCGGGATACAGCACCCCGGTGAAAACCCCCCACTGCCCGTCGACCCGTTAGGGGCACAGTGCGGCGTCAGCCGCCCGGTACAGGCGGTACACATGCTCGGGCGGTACCCGTTCGGTGTGCACGTGGACGCGGCCGCCGCTGCGTTGCGCGGCCGCGGCGAGGTCGGCGGCCACCGCGTCGTCGCGGCACGGCCCGGCGATGAGCAGCTGCGCCCGCCGGGTGTGCGCGGTGAACGCCTCCACGACGGCGGGCAGCCCCTTGTACGGAGTGAGGTTTCCCACAGCCAGCACCGAGCAGGGGGCGGCGCGCAGCCGCCGCACCAGGGCGCGCACCGGCTCCGGCGCCGGGGCAACCCGGTGGGGAACGCTCAGCCCACCCCACCCGGCGACAACAACGGGCGCTTTGGTCAACCGGGCCAGGTACAGCGCATCGGAGCAGGTGTGGGTGAGCACCGCGTCGGCGAGGCCGAGCACGCCGAGCGCGGCATACCAGTCGGCGTCCCGGGGCGGGCCGCCGTCGATGGGCAGCAGGTTGTGCACCGTCCACACGATGCGCCACCCGCCGCCGCGCAGCGCTCTGGCCGCAGGCAGGGTGCGCTGGCCGCCCTCCCCCCGGTACAGGCGTTTGAGCCGATGCACGTTGATCACCCCTGGCTGGGTGGGCTGTTCGGGCAGGGCGTCGAGGCTGGAGGTGAAGCCGAGCGGCAGGCCGGGCGGGGCGTGGCGGTGCAGTTCGGCGAAGTACGGGCTCGGCCACGCCGGGTAGTCGGTGACCACCACCCACCCTCCTGCCAGCGGCGGCGGGTTCATTGCCGGTACGCGGTGGCGAGTCGGCCCCACCAGGCGGTCGCCTCCTGGTAGCGGGTCAGGCATTCGTCGGGGCTGCGGTCGGCGCCGGTCCATTCCACGGCGATCTCCAGCCGTTGCCCGGCCCGGATCCGATCGGCGGCCGCAGCAGCGACGACAGCATGCCCGGCCGCATCCAACCCGGTTCCCGGATCCGACAGGTGCAGCACACGGGCGTGGTCAAGGACCGGCCCCAACCAGGAGGCGCCCTCCGAGCCGGGGGGAAGGGCGGCGGCGAGCTGCGCGGTGTCGGCCAGCAACCCCGGCTGCGGGCAGGCGCCCACCAGATCAAGGAAGGGCCGCAGCGTGTCCGGGGCAACCCAGCCGGGGTGGTGGGGTTCGATCAGAACCGGTATCGGACTGTCGGCCAGAACGGGCAAACCGGCCCCCTGGTGCAGGTCGGATGCGGTCAGCGGGGTGCGGGCCAGCAACCGCACCCATCCGGCGCCGAGCATCGCCGCCGTTTCGGCGACCTCCGCCACGTCGCGGGCCGCCCGCCTGCGGGTGCGGGCGTCGCCGGTGAGCAGGTCGGCCACGTCGATGTCGGCGGTGACCCCGGTGATCGGCACCGTCTCCGCCGCGGCCTTCCGCCACCGCCACACCGTCGACGCCGGCTGGAAGGCCAGGTCGACGCCGCGGGGGCCGCCGCGCAGATGCACGAACGGGATGGTGTGGGAGGCGGCCCAGGCCAGCAGGTCGGGGACGTTCAGGCCGCGCACCGAAATGCTGTACAGCCCGACCGGGGTGGTGTTCACGACACCTCCCACGAGAAGATCACAACGGGTTCGGCGGGGCGGCCGGGGCCATCAAGGGCGCCGTACACGGCGGGCGCTGCCTCGCCGGGCACGGTCCGGCACCAGCCGTCGACCAGGCTGGGGTCCAGGTGCCAGGTGAGCCAGGCCGCCGCCGTGGTGTAGGCGTCCTGGTAGCAGGCGGGGCCTGCGACGAGTTCGTGCATGCCGACGACCGTCCACCCGGCCCGGTGCAGGTCAAGCGCCGGCAGCTGCGATACCGGGTCCGGGGTGCCCAGCAGGCCCAGGACGCCGCCTTTGGCGAGCAGGTCGGCGGCGCGGCGCGGTGTGCCGGCCGCGTCCACGACCACGCCGGCGCTGCCTTGGGCGACGGCGGCGACGCACTCCACCCCGGGCACGCGGCCGATCAACGGGTCCGGCCGGGAGGTCAGCACCCGTACCCGGGTGGCGCCGCGCCGATACAGCTCCAGGGCGCAGCCCAGCGCGACCGGCCCGGAGCCGACCAGCACGACCTCGCCCAAATCGGCCCGGCCGGGCAGCCGGTCCAGGCCGAGCACCGCCAGCTGCTGGAAGCGGGCTACCGCGGCGGCTTGCGCCCGGGTGCCGGGCGGCGCGGCGAGCACGCCTTCAGCGGAGGCGTCGAATGCGGCGCCGTGCGGTGCCGCCGCCAGCTTCCACCCGGCCACCATGTCGCCGCTGAACGTCATGTAGCCGGCGTCGCGGGAACCGGCGGGCCCGTAGGTGGCGCGCAGGTGGCGGCGTTCGGTGCCGGGGCTGAGCACGCTGAACCGGGCCGGCGTCATCCCGTCCGCGACGGCGGCGGCGGGAAGCAGATGAGCACGGCCTTCGGCGAGGCGGATCCGCGTGCCCGCGTACCGGATCCGGGCGGGGCGGGGGCGATCAGTGGGCATGCAGGCTCCCCAGGTAGGCGGGTAACTCACTCAGGTGGGCGATCACACCGATGCGCGGATCCAGGCCGGGCGGCCGGCCGGCCGGGTTGATCAGGGCCGCGCGCATCCCGTGGGCGAGCGGGCCAACGGCGTCTTTGCTCGGGGTGTCGCCGACGAACACGATCTGCTCCGGCGGGCAGCCCGCCGCTTCGATCACGGCGGCGTAGAACCGCGGATGCGGTTTACGAACCCCGAGCGTGCTCGACAGCACCAGTGCGTCGAAGCAGTCGCCGAGGCGGGCCCGCCGCAGCGTGGCGCGGCGCACACTTTCGGGCCGCTGGGTGTCGCACGCCAGCACGCACACCAGGCCCGCCTCGTGCAGGTTCCGCAGCGCGTGTGCGGCCACCGGGTCGACCTCGGCGTCGGGGACGGCGGTGAACACCGCCCGCGCCAGGGCCTGCGGGTCGCCCAGCACGGCCCCGCTTTCCGCTGCGGCCAGGCGCAGCAGTTCCGCGAACGGCGTCTGCTCGTGGCGTGGCCTGTCGACGGCGCGCGTCCGGCACACCACCCCTTCAAGGGCGGCGGCGAACCCTCCGGGAATCACCGGGCCGCCCAGCTCCGACAGGATGCGGGCCACGGTCGCGGCATCCGGGCTGGGCCCCGGCCGGGCGAGGGTGCCGCCGAAGTCCACCGCCACCGCAGACACAGGCACCGCCTGCTTCGTCTCCTTCACACCGCTCACCGATCCCCGGACAGGCGTTCGGCGTGGGTGGCGATGTCGTACGGGGTGCCGCGCACCGCGTAGAAGCCGACTGCCCCGGTCAGGGCGTGCACGTACCGGAGCCGCTGTCGCTGGACGTGCTCGTCCTCCAGCAGCCGCAGCGGCTGCTCCCCGTCATCCAGGAGCCGATCCAGCAGGTGCCCGCTGCCGCGCAGCCACGCCGTGGCCCCCGTATGCCGGTCCACGCTTTCGACAACACCGCCTGCTGCGGGAGGGGCCGTGTCGAGGGAGACGAGCATCGCCGCCGCCACCGGCACCCGCACCCGCCCAGCCGTCACCGGGTTACGCCGACGCAGGTCGACGATGGCCGGCCCCGCCTTGGGCAGGTCCAGTTCGGGAAACCAGCGGCGCACCGCGCCGCGCCGGCCGAGGATGGCGGTGGTGCCTCCCCGCACGAAGGGGCCGCCGTCGGCGGCGACGTCGACCAGGGTGACGTCTCTGGCCAGCCACTGCCAGCCGCGCGCCGCGAGCGCCAAACCAGCCAACGTCTTCCCCGCGCCGTGATCGCCGAGCAGCAGCACCGCCTTCCCGCCGGGCCGGTACATCGCCACCGCGTGCACGCACACGGTTCCAGCGGCCAGGTGCACCACATGCAAATGCGCGTTGATCACCCGGCGGGCGTCGGGCGGGGCGTCCGGCACAGCCACCCCTCGGGCCGCCAGCTCGTCGCCGGGAGGCAGCAGCTCAGCGGAGGCGCCGGGCACATGCGGCGCGATGTGCGGCCACGCCGCGATGACGTCCTCGCCGGCGACAACGGCCAGGGTGCGGCCACTGCTGGGCACCACCACCAGGCGGCGGGCAACGGTTCCGGAGCCCATTACGCTGTCACCTTCAGCAGCTCGGCCAGCGACTCCCACACCGGGGCGTGCGGCAACTCCCGCAGGTGAGGCACCATCAGGCGGGCGGCGGGTACCCCGGCCAGCACCGCACCCCAGCCAGGCGCGGGCCAGCCGTTCCCGCCTGGCTGCGGGCCGCCGACCACCCCGAGCAGGTCGGTGGAGTACAGCCGCTGCCCCGCGATTCCGGCCGCCCCTGCCAGTACTGCCTCCGCTTCGGACGGCTCCAACCCGATGGCGTGCATCGGCCGGTCCTGCGCGGGCTCGGGGTCGGCGACCACGTGCACCACCGCGCCCAGCCGGGCCGGCGGCGCCCAGTCGACGACCGCGCGGTGCTCGCCGGGTGTGAACAGCGTGCGCCGCCGCAACATCCCGGCCACCACACGCCGCTGCTCCTGCCCGCCGGCGGGGACGGCCAGCTCCGCGGGCACACCGACCCGGGTCGGCCACCCGGCGACAACCCCACCCTCCCTGACCATCACCAGGTCATCAGCCATGAACCGGGCGCCCAGCTCGTCGCAGGCGCGGTGCGCGAGCGTGGACTTCCCGCCCCGCGAACCGGCCACGAACAACACCACCGCCCCGTTCACGGTCACCGCGGAGGCGTGCAGCATCCGCCACCCGCCGTCCAGCATCCGCGAGGAGAAGAACAACCGGGCCAGCCAGTCGGGCCAGCGCAGGCCCGGCCCCGTGCTGGGGACGGCGACGCGGGTGAGGCGCCGCGCCCGGTCGACTTCCAGCAGAGCCGCGGCGCTCCCAGGCCGGTACACGCCCAGCAGCCGCAGCAGGCCGCCTCCCGTACCGGCCACCGCCAGGCGGGGGCCGCCGTGCGGCGACACCAGGGCGGGCCGGTCGGCGAGCAGCGCGTCAACGTCGCCGGGCACCTGGTCGTGGTCGTCGTACTCGACGCGGATCGTCCAGTCCGCGGCCGGGCCGGCGTCGCTCACCGTGCACGGCGGCACCATCACCGCGGCCACCCCCGCCACCAGGTCCGCGTCACCGGTGACGCGTAGCCGCCACGGGTGCAGCAGCAGATCCACCGCCCGCTCCGAAGCAACGCCGCCAGCCTGCGGCGCCTGCCCCGGCTGGTCCCCCACTGGGGCGTCTGCGCCGGGATCCTCACCGGCGTCGGACGCGAAAACGAGTGTGCTGGCCTGCGGATTCATCACAGAAAGGCTCCTTCCCTCTTCGAAGCTGCGCGTCGAGCGCCGACCCGCGCGGTTCGGTAAGGGACGGCGGATGCCGCCACCGCGATGCTGACCCCTTCCCGTGATCGGTGTGGCCGTCTTGAATAAACAGGTAGGCGGCACAGCCGGGCGACCCCTGATCGCGGGGAGAACTCCAGGGTGCGGCTCTCCCCTGCGCGAGGGGAGGGCAAGCCTTACTAAGGCGGCTACAGTCGGATGAGCTGTGCTCACGGCTAGGAGGTGCGCGGGATGGACGCCGAGGCGCGCAGACGGATCAAGGATCTGTCCGCGCGGATGCGCCGCGACAGTTCCGCAACGTCCCAGATCGCGATCACGCTCATGGAGCAGTGGCACCTGAACCCTCGTGTCGCCTACCGGTACGCGCTGGGTCTCAGCCAGGCGCAGGTCGCCGACCGGTACAACCAGCGCTGGCCAGGAGCCGCCCCGAAAACCTACAAGCAGATCTCTTATTGGGAGCGGTGGCGCGGTCCCGGGACGGCCGGATCGGCCTCCGCCCGCGCCCCTTCCCTGGAGGACCTTGGCCGACTATCGGCCCTGTACGGGTGCTTGGTCGATGACCTGCTGTACGGGCCGGATCGCCTTTCCATCCCATCGGCGGTCACCGTCCCCTACGAGGTGATCACCGATGTCCTCGCGGCCTTACGGAACCCGCACGAGGCAAGCTACCCCGGACATTGCGACAACGATGCGGTCGTCGCTCTGCGAACTCCCATCGGCGAAGGGATCATCATCGTGACCATGTCGCGTCGCAGCTTCAACGCGCTGCTTGCCGCAGGCGGCTTGACGGCGCTACTGCCGGACCTCACCCCAGCGGTCGCCGAAACAGGCCTCCCCGCCGACTCCTTCCGGCGGGTCCTGACCGCCCACCAGGCCGGCCATCATCTCCTTACCCCCTCCGCGCACATCGACTCCCTCACTGACACGCTGCGTGATATCGCCGCCAGCCGCGACGAGGCAGGCATGCAACTGCGGCGTGACTTGCGCGGCCTGCAAGCCGAGATCGCCGAGCACCTGTCGTGGCTTCATCGAGAGATCGCAGACATCAACGGCTGCCGCCACTGGGCCGATAAAGCCACCTCATGGGCGTTGGAGGCGGGTGATACCTCCATGGCGACGTACATGATGCTGCGCACCGCGTCGCTCGCCCTCGATCATGCTGACTTCCCCCGCGCCATCGAGTTCGCCCAAGCCGCTCAGCGCACCGCGTGGCAGACGCCGCCGGTTCTGCAGGCCGTCGCCCACCTCTACCAGGCGCGAGGCCACGCCGGAACAGGGACGATCGACGCTACCTCCTTGGACACCGCCGATGAGCTCTTGGCGACTGCGCCGAGCCCAGACGGCCCCGCCTACTTGAGGTTCTACGGCTCGAAGTTCGGCGAGCTTCAGCGCGCCACCTGCTACGTGGCTGCCGGACAGCCCGGTTTGGCCGTCACTATTTTGCAGGCGCAACTGACCGGCTTGCCCGTCACCCATCACCGGGATCGGGCGGCGCATCTGGCTCGTCTTGGTGTTGCGCACGCCGCTGGCCGAACCCCGGACGCCGCTGCGATCGCCGGGATCGCCAGCCTCAGCGAGGCTCGTCGATCTGGGTCCAAGCATGTCGTCGCTGAGCTGGGGCCGTTGCGGGACCTGCTGGATCGCCACTGGCCGACCCAGCCGAAAGTCCGCGAGTTCCACGCGGCGTTAGCGGCATCTTGAGGCGGGCGACGACGCGGGCGAGCAGGTCACGGATAGAGCGTGCGTCTCAGGGCAGGCCGTCGCGGGCGAGGATCATTACTTTGTCGCAGGGAGCGTCGGCGCCGAGTTTCTCGCGGGCGGCTTGTGCGGCTGCTGAGGGCTCGGGGGTAGATCTCAGGTGCCGCTGAGAT
Organism: Streptosporangium sp. NPDC049644; assembly: GCF_040675205.1. Classification (NCBI taxonomy): domain Bacteria; kingdom Bacillati; phylum Actinomycetota; class Actinomycetes; order Streptosporangiales; family Streptosporangiaceae; genus Streptosporangium; species Streptosporangium sp. NPDC049644. The sequence goes on from NZ_JBFAOJ010000076.1 coordinate 48,659, forward strand.
CACCGGCATCCACGATCGTGACGACATCAAATTGATCCGGATTGTTGGCCGGATCATCAGTCCACATTCGGACCAATACCAAAAGTCCCTCACGAGGCTTGAAGACGGTGATGGTCGGGTCAGTGGAATCTTTTTCCCAATGGAATTTTCCTTTCATTGCAGAAAGATCTGCGATTGCTGCGAGGAGCTTTTCGACGCGCTGCCGGTCCTCTGGCGTAGCTCCGGCCTTCCACTTCATGACAATCGTCTCAGTGTGCTCAGTGATCCGGAGCTCGCGCAATAGCTACTCCTGTAGTCGTCTGACCAGGTTATTGACGTCCTTCAGGTCCTCGGCGGGGCTGGGTTCGGTCGGTGCGTTTAGGATCTCCTGCCGGGTCGCCGGGTGACCGTGAAGAAGGACCGTCGTTTTCACACTTTCCGCGAGCCGGACCAGATGGTCAATGAGGTGATCTCAGCAAGATCAACTCGGGCAGTTGGTGCTTGATGTCGTCAGAATGGCGTCGGCTGACATGAACCGGGATGGATCGCGATGCCCC
>NZ_JBFAOJ010000077.1:0-48947 GCF_040675205.1 Streptosporangium sp. NPDC049644
GCCCGGACCGGGGGGGGGCGGGGCCGCGGCGCCGGGGGGGGGGCGCGCGGCGGCGCCCCCGCCCCCCGCCGGGGGGCCGCGGCGCGGGCGGCTTCTCCGTGCCCGCTGATGAGGAGGCAGGTTCCAGGCGCCGCCGGCCCCGGTCGCCGGTGTGACGTCCGGGCGGGTACTCCTACCGGCCCTGCCAGGCGGGGGTGTCGTCCTCGTCCCACTCCAGTTCGTCGATCAGGTCGACCACCCCGTGGACCCGCAGCGCCATCCGGGCCGCGATCAGCGCGTCACTGTGCCGTGCCATGTGACCGCTCAGCTTCGCGATGCCCTGCTTGACGGTGACCTTCACCTGGGAGGTGTCCACCCACAGGGAGTGATCGAGGACGTCCTCCCTGATCTCGCGGGCGATCTCGTCGTCCGTGCGCAGGAACACCTTGAGCAGGTCCTGGCGGCTGACGATGCCCTCCAGCCTGCCCTCACGGTCGACCACCGGCAGGCGTTTGACGCCGCGCTCGTCCATCAGCCGCATCGCCGATACCACCGGGGCGTTCGGGGTGATGGTGACGGCGGGCGCGGTCATCAGCTCGGCCGCGGTGTCGCCCCGGGCCTTCTCCTGGGCGGAACGCCCCTCCCGGCTGAGCCGGTACCGCAGCCGGGCGCGCAGCGGCGGCCGGTAGCCCTCGCGGTAGTACTGCTCCTTGAACTCCTCCTTGGCCAGCAGGTCCGCCTCCGAGACGACGCCGAGGACGTGGTTCTCGGCGTCGACGACCGGCACCGCGCTCACCCCGTGGGCGATGAGCACCTCGGCGACGTCCTTGAACGGCGTGCTGCCGTTGACCGACGCGACGGCTCGCGTCATGACCTCGTTCACCTTCACACGCATCGTTTCCTCCTCGAAGGGGGAAGGCCTCTCCTCCATTGGACAGCGGGACGCGTCCCGGGGTGAGGGTCGGAAGTCCTTCATCGGTGGTCTTTCGGTCCCGATGAGGCGCGTCCGGCGTTCGGGGCCGATTGACAATACGCAAAGTGTGATGTGCAATATTTTGCATGCCGGTCCCGAAAAACCAAGGTCTCGTCGCCAGGTCCCTGCTGCGGGAGGACGCCTACCGCGCCCTCCGCGACGCGATCGTCGACGGCACCCTCGCGCCCGGCGAACGTCTCAACGACGCCGATCTGATCAGCTGGCTGGGCATCAGCCGCACGCCGATCCGCGAGGCACTGGCCCGTCTCGAACAGGCAGGTCTCGTGCAGACGAAACCGGGCCGGTTCACCATCGTCAGCCCGCTGGACGACAGGGAGACCCGCAACGCCCAGTCCGTCGCCGCGGCCATGCACGAACTGGCCGTACGCGAAGCGGTGCCGGTGCTGTCGGGTGAGGAACTCGACCTGATGCGTCAGGCCAACGAGCGGTTCGCGGTGGCGCTGCGGCGCGGTGACGTCGACGGGGCGCTGGCCGCCGACGACGATTTCCACCAGGTCGCCGTCACGGCGTGCGCGAACAACGTGGTCAGGTCGGTGCTCGAGCAGGTCACTCCCGCGCTGCGCCGGGTCGAGCGGCTGCGCTTCTCCTCGCTCACCGGCCGGGGATCCGTGGAGATGCACGACGAGATCATCGCGCTGTGCGCGGCCGGGGACGCCGACGGCGCCGCGCTGGCCGCGCGGGCCAACTGGCAGACCCTCGCACCACTGCTGGACTCGGCGACCGGGGACGCGGCCGGCGGCGCGTGGGGACTTTCAAGCTGAATCGCCCCGGAAACCCAAGGAGTACGACATGTCCCTCGCGGACTTTCCCCGCTATCCCCTGCTGTTCGGGCCGAGCCCGGTGCACCCGCTCGATCGGCTCACCGCGCACCTGGGCGGAGCGCGTATCTGGGCCAAGAGGGAGGACTGCAACAGCGGTCTCGCCTTCGGCGGCAACAAGACCCGCAAGCTGGAATACCTGATCCCCGAGGCACTCGCCCAGGGCGCCGACACCCTGGTCTCCATCGGCGGCGTGCAGTCCAACCACACCCGGCAGGTCGCGGCGGTCGCGGCCAAGCTGGGGCTGAAGGCCCTGCTGGTCCAGGAGAGCTGGGTCGACTGGCCCGACTCGGTCAACGACCGGGTCGGTAACATCCTGCTCTCCCGGATCATGGGTGCCGAGGTGCGGCTGGTCGACGAGGGGTTCGACATCGGCTTCAGGGACAGCTGGGAGCAGGCTCTCGCGGAGGTGCGCCAGGCGGGGGGCGTGCCCTACGCGATCCCGGCGGGGGCCTCCGACCATCGCCTCGGCGGCCTCGGCTTCGCCAACTGGGCCTACGAGGTCCAGCAGCAGGAGCGGGAGCTCGGCGTGTTCTTCGACACGATCATCGTCTGCAGTGTCACCGGCTCCACCCACGCCGGGATGATCGCCGGGTTCGCCGGCCAGGACCGTCCCCGCCGGGTGATCGGCATCGACGCCTCCGCCAAGATCGAGGCGACCCGGGCGCAGGTGGAGAGGATCGCCCGCAACACCGCCGAGCTGATCGGTCTCGGGCGTGACCTGCGGGAGGACGAGATCACCGTGCTGGAGGGCTGGGCCGGTGACCTCTACGGCATCCCGGTCTCCTCGACGCTGGAGGCGATGCGGCTCACCGGCAGCCTGGAAGGAATGATCATCGACCCGGTGTACGAGGGCAAGTCCATGGCCGGGCTCATCGACCTGGTCAGGAGCGGTGAGATCGGCCCGGACTCCAACGTGCTCTACGCCCACCTCGGCGGGCAGCCCGCCGTCAACGCGTACAGCGCCCTCTTCCGCTGACCTCCGCGTCCCCGCCCTCCTGGCCACGGGCCTGAGTTTTGTCGGTGCCCGCCGTTAGGGTCACCGGAAACCCCGTGCGAAGGAGGATGGGTGACCGAGCCCGATGCGACGATGGCCAGGATCGGCCAAGGGATGGAGCTGGGCCAGAGCGGCGAGCGGGCAGCCGCCCGCCGGCTCTTCTCCGAGCTGTGGGAGGAGGTCGGGGCGACCGGTGATCCCCTGCATCGCTGTGCTCTCGCCCACTCGATGGCCGACGTCCAGGACGACGCGCACGAGGAACTGCTCTGGGACCTGCGGGCCCTGGAGGCGGCAGATCTGATCACCGACGCGCGGGCGCGGCAGGCGGGTGTCGCCGGTCCCGCGAGCGGGTTCTACCCCTCCCTGCATCTCAACCTCGGCGACGTCTACCGCAGGCTCGGCGACCTCGATCGTGCGCGCGACCACCTCCGGCGCGGACGCGCCGCCGCCGACGCACTCGGTGACGACGGGTACGGGCAGATGATCAGGCAGGGCCTCGACCGTCTCGCCGACCGCCTGACGACCGCCTGACGACCTGGATCTCGCACCCGGCCCGCGTCCTGCCGCCCGATGGGCCGTTGGTCCACAGAGGTGTGCGGGGGTGCTGCGAGAACGGGACGCGCGAGCACCGCGTCGCTGCTTCTCGGGTCAGGAGGTCAGCAGTGACGCGTAACGGTCGAGGTCGACGTTTCCCCCGCTGATGATCACGCCGACCCGCTGCCCGCGCAGCTGGGGGGCGAGGTTGCGGACGGCGGCGAAACCGAGGCATCCGGTGGGCTCGACGACCGTTTTCATGATGGATCCGAAGATCCTCATGCTCTCGACGAGTTCGGTGTCGGTGGCGGTGAGGATGTCGTCGACATCGCGGCGGATGATGTCGAACGGGTAGGTGCCCAGGTGCTGGGTCTGCGCGCCGTCGGCGATGGTCTTCGGGGTGTCGATGTGCACGATGGTGCCCTGGCGCAGCGATCGCCGGCCGTCGTCGCCCGCTTCGGGTTCGACGCCGTACAGCGTGCAGTCCGGTGACAGCGCCCGGGTCGACAGCGCCGTGCCGGACAGCAACCCGCCGCCGCCCAGCGGTACGAAGAGCGCGTCGAGCTCGCCGACCTCGTCGAACAGCTCCTTGGCGGCGGTGCCCTGGCCCGCGATCACGTGGGGGTGGTCATAGGGGGGGATCAGTGTGAGGCCGCGCTCGGCGGCCAGCGTGCGGCCGATCTCCTCCCGGTCCTCGGTGTAGCGGTCGTAGCGGACGACCTGCCCGCCGTAACCCTCGGTGGCGGTCACCTTCGCGGCCGGCGCGTCGTGCGGCATGATGATCGTGGCCGGGATGTCCAGCAGCCGGGCGGCCAGGGCGATCGCCTGGGCGTGGTTGCCGGAGGAGTAGGTGATCACTCCGGAGCGGCGCTGCTCGGGGGTGAAGCGCGACAGGGCGTTGAACGCGCCGCGGAACTTGAAGGCGCCCACACGCTGGAAGTTCTCGCACTTGAACACCACATCGGCACCGACGCGTTCGTTGATCAGCCGCGAGCGCAGCACCGGGGTGCGGTGGGCCTGTGACGCGATGCGGGCGGCGGCGCTCCGAACGTCGTCGTAGGTCGGCGACTGGGACATCGGCTGGCTCTTCTCTGTTGGACACGGCTGGGGCCACGATCTCGGCGGCCCGGGGCCTGGGTGATCCGTACTCCTCCTGAGAAGGCAGGATCCTACCCAGAGCGCGGAAAGCGCCGCTGCCGCATGTCGTGGCGACCGGCTTGCTCTGTCGAACGTGTTTACCGAACCACCCGCTCACCACTCAAGCACGTTCTAATATTTCTTGGCGCGCTCCGGGGCGCCTCCACATGGTGAGCACCGAACCGCTGCGCGATGTCGCCTCCACCATCCCGGCGAGGGACCAGACCAGAGGAGAACCGCATGATCGATGTCACCCGGCAGATCAGTGCCGTACGGCGGCAGGTCGGCAGCCGCGTGCTCGAGGCGGGTGAGGCGCGCGTCGTGACCATCAGCCAGACATACGACACCGAGATCGAAGACCTCTGGGACGCCTGCACCAACCCCGAGCGCATCCCCCGATGGTTCCTGCCCATCTCCGGTGACCTGCGGCTCCATGGCCGCTACCAGCTTCGAGGCAACGCCGGCGGCAGGATCGAGCGCTGCGACCCGCCCAAGGGCTACGCCGCCACCTGGGAGTACGGCGGGGACATCAGCTGGATCGAAGTCCGGCTGACGGCCGAGCCCGGAGGCGGGACGCGTTTCGAACTCGAGCACACCGCTCATGTGGACGACAGGTGGGAGGAGTTCGGGCCCGGCGCGCTCGGCGTCGGCTGGGACCTGGGGCTCGTGGGCCTGGCCGCCCATCTGTCGTCGGCACAGGCCGTGGACCCGCAGGAGGCCGAGGCATGGGTGGCGTCCGACCAGGGCAGGCGGTTCATGGAACTCAGCAGCCTGGGGTGGTACGAGGCGGACGTCGCGGCGGGTGCCGACGAGGCCCGGGCGAAGGCGGCGGCGGATCAGGTGATGGCCGCCTACACCGCCCCGGCCGCTGAGGCGTCGAGCTAGCTCTGACGCACCGGCCGGCCGGGGAGCCGACGAACGGACGGCGAAAGCGGTCGAGGTGGTCGTGGATCGGTGCGCGCGGCGCGCCGTCCGGGCTAGCATCGGGTCGTCCGGCCTGAACGGGGACGGTGCGGGCCCGCTCCCTCGGCGGGCTCCGGCAGGCGGCCGGTGCCGGGACCGCACACGGATCGGGTTCTGGATCCGGCCGCGAGGTGCCTGGGCCGTCGGGTGGTGGGTGACAGAGCGGTGAGGAGGAGAGCGGTGATCCGGCGCGACAGGCGGGCCGGATCCCTGGGCCGGAGGGATCCGGCAAGATCATGTAGAGCGTCGCGATTCTCTGTGCAGGTGGTGTTGTGGTGGCAGTCGGTACGATCCTCCGTTTCGACGAGGTGCGCGGATACGGTTTCATCGCCGCTGTCGGAGGAGGCGAGGATGTGTTCTTCCACGCCAACGACTTCGGTGAGAACCGGCATGTGGTTCAGCCGGGCCTTCGGGTGGAGTACGAGGTCATGGAGAGTGAGCGCGGCCTGAAGGTGTCGACGGTCAGCCTGGTGGACCCGCCGTCGGCGCGCCGGCCGGTCGCGGTGACGGCGCCGTCGGTGACGTCCTCCTCGGTCGCCTCCCCGCAGTTCGGCGACGACGACGGCGTGTGCGACGTGCTGTCGGCGAAGTCCTTCAGTGGCGCGGTCACCGAATTGCTCATCGAGAACGCGCCCACGCTGACGGGTGCGCAGATCGGGCAGGTCCGGCGGCATTTTCTGGCGTTCGCCCGATCCCATGGCTGGGTCGACGACTGACACCTCCGTCGTGGGGCCCGCGCGTCCTCCCGGATGCGCGGGCCGCGGCCGCTTCGGTCGCCGAACGAGAACCGGCCGATGCGCCGGTGAGGGTGATGTGGGTCGTCCTTCTCGCGCCGCGGGCCGAGCGGTGCGGCGGAGATCGCCGGGGCACCGGTCCCGACGGGCGTCAGAAGGGCCGAGGGGTCTCCGTGGAGGGCTGTACGACCACCAGGGACCTGTCCACCGGGATGGAGGCGACCAGGAGCCGGGTCGCCTCGGCGTGCCTGGACAGGATGACCACCTTGTTGCTCTTCACATCGACATAGCGGACGCTTCCGCCGGTCGGGTGGTTCGGCAGGGACTCGTCGAGCCTCTGCTTGATCGCCCTGAGCTTCGCGAGCGACGCGGCGACGACCTTGGGCTGGGCACCCGCCGCGACGATGCGGGGGACGTCGGCCGCGCGGGTGGTGGCCACCACCAAGGTCTCGGAGAGGGTTCCCATCAGCCAGGATCCGCCGAAGCAGCCGCCGAGCATGTCACGGAGCCTCGCCTCGACCACGGTCAGCCGGGCCTCGTTGCGCAGCCGGGTCTCGGCCTGTGCCCTGGTGAGGCCGAAGTCGCGTTGGAGCGCTTCGATCACGCCCGGCGGTAGCTGTTTGATGGGATCGGGCGGTGGCTTCCGTTTCCCGGTGGACGAGGCGGCAAAGGCGCTCGCCTCCCGAACCGGGACGGCTGCCGGGACGACCGACGAGGTGAGCACGGTGAGCGTCAGGACGCACCCTGCGGTGACGATGTGCCTACGGGACATGAGCCTCTCCTCGACTCCGGCTTCTCCGGACCTGAGGGGACCCCGCATCTGCGGCTGGTGACGCGACACGGGTGATGCAACTCTAATTCAGCCGTCGCCGGTCACGGCCACGGGGACCGGACGCCACGCGGATGGCGATTTCGAGCCGGGCCACCGGGCCGTTCCCGGATCTCCCGGGTGGGGGCCGGTGCCGCCACGCCACGCCTGAACAGCGCGGATGCCCGCCTGGGGAGTCCGTTTCGCGCACACTGTGACTGATCCGTTGGAACAGGCCGGGCCCGCCGGCCTCTCGCTGATCGGTGTGGAGTGGTTCGATGAGCTTGTCCAGGCGTGAGATGGTCGCGGGGCTGGGTGCGCTGGCCGTTCCCCTCGCCCCGCGGCCGACGGCCTCGCCCTCACCGGAGTCCCGGTCGACGGCCGCGCTGCCGGTCGTTCCCGCCGGTGCCGATCCCGGGCGGCTCGCCCGGGACGAGGGTTTCTGGAGCACCGTGGCGCGGCAGTATCGGGTCAGCCGGGACTTCGTCAACCTGGAGAACGGCTACTACGGGATCATGCCCGAGCCGGTGCGCCGTGCCTACCACCGCAACACCGACCACCTCAACGAGGTGAGCTCCTACCTGCTGCGCAACACCTACAAAGGGCAGGCGGACCAGGTCAGGAAGCGCATCGCGACCATGCTCGGGGTCTCCATGGAGGAGATCGCCCTCACCCGTGGCGGTACCGAGGCCCTGCAACTGCTGATCGCCGGCTATCTGCGGCTGCGCCCCGGCGATTCGGTGATGTACGCCGACCTGGACTACCACAGCATGCAGTACTCCATGAACTGGCTGCGCGACCGGCGTGGCGTCCAGGTGGAGCGGCTGGTCATTCCCGAGCCGGCGACCCGCCAGGCGGTGCTCGACGCCTACGCCCAGGCGTTCCGGGAGCACTCTCGGGTCAGGCTGCTGTTGCTCAGCCACATGAACAATCGCACCGGGCTGGTGGTGCCCGTGCGCGAGATCGTCGCGATGGCCCGCGAGCGGGGCATCGACGTGATCGTCGACGCCGCCCACTCCTGGGGGCACCTGGATTTCACCATGGGCGACCTGGAGGCGGATTTCGCCGGATTCTCCCTGCACAAGTGGATGGGCATGCCGCTGGGGGCGGGATTCCTCTACATCCGCAAGGATCGCCTGGCCGACATCGACGTCGCCTTCGATGACGTGACCTTCCCCCGCGACGACATCCGTTCGCGAGTGCACACCGGCACTCTGAACGTCGCCCCCGTCCTGACCGCCGACGTCGCACTGGACTTCCACGACGCCCTGGGCGCCGCCGCCAAGCAGGCGCGGTTGCGCTTCCTGCGCGACCGCTGGGTGAGCCAGGTGCTCGACATCGACAACCTGGAGATCCTCACCCCCGAGGAACCCGCCATGTACGGCACGATCACCGCGTTCCGGATCACCGGACGTACCTCGGAAGCCGAGAACGTCGCGATCGCCACCGACCTGATGAAGCGATACCGGATCTTCACCGTCAACCGCGGCGGCCCGGCCAGGGGCGACTGCGTGCGGGTGACACCGGCGCTCTTCACCGGCTGTGACGACGTCGACCTGCTGGCCGCGGCGGTGCGCGACATCGCGGGGCGGATGCGCGTCTGAAGGTCCTCGCGCTCCGGTACGTCGGCGAAGTCCTGCGGGCCGCTCCTCGAGCACGCCGACGGGTGTCCGGATCGGGCAGGTCGGACGGCGTTTCCTGGCGTTCGCCCGATGACGCGTGCCGCGGCGGGACGATCCCGGGTGATGGGGCCCGCGCGTCCGCCGGGACGCGCGGGCCCCCGGGCTCAGTTGCCGAACGAGAACCAGTTGAGGTTGACGAAGTCGGCGGGTTGCCCGCTGGTGAAGGTGATGTAGACCGTGTGGGTTCCGGTCACCGAGGCGATGTTGGCCGGGACCGTACGCCAGCTCTGCCAGCCGCCCGTGTTGCCGACGGCGAAGTCGCCGATCGGAGCCGCGGTCAGGCTGTCGAGGCGCACCTGGACCAGCCCGCTGACCCCGCCGGCCGCCCCGGACGCGACGCGGGCCTTGAACTGGGTGGCCGCCGCGCCGCCGAAGTTGACTCCGTCGAAGCGCAGCCAGTCGCCGTTGCCGATCTGCGCGACGTTCTGCCCGCCACCGGTGTCCGTGGTGGTCTCCAGCGACGTGCCCGCCTGCGCCTGGTAGCGCTCGGCCTGGATGGTCGAGCGGGCGTCCACCCCGCCCGGAGGGGGAGTGATCGTCGGGGTGGGAGTGGAACCGGAGCCGCTCTGCCAGACGGCCACGTAGTCAACGAGCATCGGACGGCCGGAGACCGTGGCCGCGGTCGGGGTCTGCCCGGCCAGCGCGTTGGGGAACGCCCCGCCCATGGCCACGTTGAGCAGGATGAAGTAGCCCTGGTGGCCGGTCATGTTGTTCCAGGTCCCGGCGTCGAACTGGGACTGGCTGACACTGTGGAACTGCTGTCCGTCGACGTACCAGCGCAACTGGTTCGGGGTGATGCTGCGGTCCCACTCGAAGCGGTAGGTGTGGAACGCCGACTGGCAGGAGGAACCGGGGCACGTCCGGCTGGCACCGATGCCGGTGGTCTCGTTGCAGGGCCCGCCGGGGTTCACCCCGCAGTGGAGCACGCCCCAGACGGAGTTGATGCCGTTGACGTTCTCCATGATGTCGAACTCGCCGATGCCGGGCCAGTTCCAGTAGCTGCCGCGATACGGCGCGCCCAGTGCCCAGAAGGCGGGCCAGTAGCCCAGTGCGGCGTCACCGGTGACGTTGGGCATCTGGATACGGCCCTCGATGCGCAGAATGCGGCCGTCGGCGGGCTTGAAGTCCGAGCGGCGGGTCTCGATGCGGGCGGACGTCCACTCGCTGCCGCTCTTTATCGGGGTGATGCGCAGGTTCCCGCCGCCGTCGAGGCCCAGGTTGGCGGAGGAGTCGGTGTAGCGCTGGATCTCACCGGTACCCCAGTTGGCGGGACCGCCAGGGTAGGCGTGGCCGGTGTCGACGATCCAGTTGGCGGAGGAGGGAAGCGACCCGGCGCCGCCGGTGAAGTCGTCGCTCCAGACCAGGGACCAGCCGGAGGGGGTTGCCGGGACGGAGGCGTGGGCGGTGATGGCGATCATCATCGGCACCAGCGCGGCGACGATGACCGAGATCCATCCGAGAGAGCGCTTTCTTTCTGGGGGGTGGCTCATTCGGAACCTCTCACAAGGCGAATAAAGCGGACGGTCGACCATCGCTGCAGCATAAAGACCGATTAATACCACTGTTACGCGAAGGTTAAGTCAGGGTCAACACCTGAGTCGGAAAAAGCAAGAGAGCGCTCTCAGTGCTCGTTCGCGATGTGTTCGGTCATCGCTTCGCGTTCCGGACGTGCTGCCCGCGCCGCCGGGTGACGTGCGGCGTTCTGTCGGGACCCGGGTGGCCGCCCGCCTTCCGCCCGGGTCGCCGACCGTCGGAAAGTCTGACAATACCCTCGGAAATCCGCTGACTCGAATATTTACTGTTAGGAAAGTTTCTTTTATATTCGAGTCACCCCCCCAGCTAAGGAGCAGTACATGCGCAGAACGGTCACCTTCCTCGCGACGGCGATCATCGCCATCGCCGCCACCGTGTTCGTCGCCTCACCGGCCAGCGCACACGGCTACATCTCGTCGCCGCCGAGCCGTCAGGCCATGTGCGCCCAGGGCCGCGTCTCCAACTGCGGTGACATCATCTACGAGCCGCAGAGCGTGGAGGGCCCCAAGGGCCTGCGAAACTGCCACGGAAATGTCGGCCGGTTCTCCCAGCTCAGCGACGAGAGCAAGGGCTGGCCGACCACGAGTGTCGGCAACTCGGTCACCTTCAACTGGGTGCTGACCGCCCGCCACGCCACCAGCACCTGGGAGTACTACATCGGCAACACCCGGATCGCGGTCTTCAACGACGGCGGCAGGCAGCCCGGCGCCACGGTCTCGCACAACGTGAGCCTGGGCGGCAGGACCGGCCGTCTGAAGGTTCTCGCGGTCTGGAACATCGCCGACACCGCCAACGCCTTCTACTCCTGCGTCGACCTGCAGCGCTGACCCGTCCGGCCCGCTCCCGCTCCCTCCGCGCCCCGGTGGGGGGCGGGGGCGGTTCCCGTCATCCTGATCGCAGCTAGGGTTTCCCGCAGTGAGCGAGCGACCCGGCGTCCTCCGGCGCCCTGCCCTGCCGGGCGGTGCGCAGGGCGTCGGCGAACCGGGCGAGGTCCAGTTCTTCGGCGGGCAGGTCGCCGTTGACCACCGCGCGGGCGCACCCGCGGAACACCTCGCTGAAAGCGGAGTAGTAGGAGTACCGCGGGCGTGACTCGGCCTTGCACAGGGCCTGGTGGATCCTCCCGGCCAGCTCCTGGAGCATGGAAGCGGTGATCTCGGGGTCCTCGCCGGGAGGGCCGGCGGCGACGGCCGCCCCCGTCGAGGGATTCGCTCCCGTCCCCGGCGTGCAGTCCGTTCTCCCGGAGAAGCCCGTTTCCGTCCCGGGGGAGACCGAGAGCTGGTCACAGCTGCGCGGGTCGCGCCGGTACTCCTCGTAGACGGATTCGAGCACGGGCGGATAGCCGCTGCAGGCGAACAGCCGGGCCTGTGCCTGGTGGCCGGTCAGGAAGTCGATGAGCATCCGTGCCTGGTCCGGATTCTTCGAACGTGCGGAGATCGCCAGATTGAAACCACCGAGGATGCCGGTACTGGGCAGCGCGGCCAGGCCGAAGCGCAGGCGCCGCTGGTCGTCGTACATCGAACTGTCCGTGGCCAGGCGGTGGAACGCGAACGGCCAGTTGCGCATGTAGCCCGCGCCCTCGTCGCGGAACGCGTGCAGGCTGTTCTCCTCTGCGGAGTGCTTCGGGCCTCGCACCAGGAGTCCGTCCTTGAAGGCGTCGAAGGTGTCCTGCTTGGAGAACTCCTCCGCACCACGTGCCAGGGTGCCCTCCCTCAGCAGTGCCTGCCAGTGGGCGAGCGCCTCGCGTACCCGCTCGCCGTTGGCCTCCTCGTCCACCACGATCCGGTCACCGTCGGTGACCCTCCCGCCCTCGGAGAGGATCGCCTCCATCAGGTTGACCGTGCCGCCCTCGTAGTCGCCGAGTTGCACGGCGTACCCGCCACTTCCGGCGGCGTACTTCCAGAGCTGCTCCATCGTGGTGGGCACCGGCAGGTCTCGACGGTGGAACAGCAGGGGCACGTCGGTGACGAAGGGCACCGCGTACTGGATCCCGTCCACCTGGCCGGTCTCCAGGACGGTGTCCACGAACAGGTTCGCCTTCTGGGGGTCGAGTGGGTACGGCAGGATGTAGCCACTTCGGGCGAATTCGGTGATCCAGGCGACGTCCACCGAGAGCACGTCGTAGGCGCAACTCCCGAACTGGGATCGGCCGGCCATCTCGACCCGCTGCTCGTCGGTGGGGTCGGCCACCTCGACCAGCATGACCTGGGTGGTGTGTGTACGGTTCCACTCCTCGATCAGGTCGCGGCGGAAGCTGCCCGCGGTGATGTCGGAACCGGTCGCCATGGTGAGCCGGTCCGACCTCCCGCAGTCGCTGGATTTCCCGACGGGGAACGAGGGGACCTTAACGGTGAGGGAGATGAGCAGCGAGGCCAGCACCATTCCCGCCAGCACTCCGGCGCCACCCCAGCGGCGCTGGGCGGGGGTCAACCCGCTGACCAGGGCGACAGGGCGGCGCATCAGGCTCATCGAAGATCCCTTCCCCGCAGGCTGGAGACCAGATGTCTCAGTGCCTGCCGTATGTCGGCTCCTGCCTCCACGCACTCGCGGTACTTCCCCTGGCGCGGGGGAGAGCGGTCGCAGCCGTTGTCACCGAGAGCCAGGACGTAGAGGGCGCTGACGTTGGACGCGCGGGCGAGGGCCGCGCCGATGCTTCTCCCCGGTGGCTCGTCGTTGAAGACACCCCCGTCGGTCACGACGACGAGGGCACGACCCGGGGCTCTGGCACGCCCGTCCAGATTCATGATCATGTCCGATATGGGGGCGTCGGAGCCGTCAGGTGTCGCGCCGGTGACCATCCTGGTCAGACTGTCGAACTCCGCACGGCCCACCGCCTGATGAAGCTGCCTGAACCGGGTCCTTCCCCTGACAGTGGAGAAGGAGCTCAGCGTGAAATCATCCCGTGGGGTGATCAGCGGCTTGATGTCGGGAAAGGTCTCACGCAGTCGTATGAGCAGGGACCGGGGCGGTTCGGCCATCGAACCGGACACGTCAAGGGCGATCTCGGCGTCGACGCGGGGCAGCCGGCCGAAGAATTGGCCCTGGGCCTTTTCCAGTTCCTGGAAAGTGCGCACGGGCTGCCCTTTCCCGGGGCCCGCGCCGAAGAGCGGATTGGCGACCAGCCAGGCGCGGAACAGGTCGAGCGCGGCCGTGCGCTCCTTGTTCCGCTCGTTCGGCCAGTCGATCCTGACGAACGGGTAGTCCAGCCAGGAAAGTCCGGGGGAGAGGAACTCCTTGAGCTTGGTCATCCCACTCGGTGCCCCCTCCGGGCAGCGGGGGTCGTCGAACCGCCCGTTGTTGTACTCCCTCAGGCTGTGCAGCGGGATCACCAGGGCGGGACTCTGGTCGAGCTCCGCGTCGGCCCCGCGGGTCGCGATCCTGACTCGGCAGAGCAGCGAGCTGACACTCTCGGCGACGAGGCCGAGCTGCTCCGCCCCCAGGACGTTTCCCAGGGGCATCAGGTCGGAGACCGCGACGAGCCCGGCGGTGGAGAGTTCGGGCTGTGGGTAGTTCACCGGCATGGCGAACTTCGAGCGGATCACCTCCCAGAGGTCGGGGAGACTGTGGCTGTCGGGCGGCCCCGGAGGGAGCTCCTTCCTCACCTTCTCGGCCCGCCCGCTGATCATGCCGACCACCAGCCGGTCGGACGCGACCGATGAGCCGATGTCGAGGGTGGCGCCACCCGGCCCCACATAGTTGGTGACGAGTTCGGCCTCGCCGGTGCTGGTGGCGATCCAGGCGTCGGGCCGGGGACCGTACAGCCGGCGAAACGGCTCGTCGCCCTCCTGCCGAGCGTCGTCGCGATACCAGTTGTCGCCGAAGGCGTAGGTCAACTCGCCGATCGAGGGTGCCACCCCCACCGAGATCGCGTACGGGGCGCAGCCGTTCACCAGTTGCTTCCGGGTGAAGTGGGCGATGCTCTCTTGCAGGACGGTCATGTTCTCCGGCGCGGTGACGACGCGCAACTCCAGCGGCCGGTCGCAGTCGGGAGGCCAGATCCGGTGGCTCAGCCACGTTCCGCCCTGGACTATCCCCCAGGGGACCGTGACGATCGAGGCACCAAGGAGGACACTGATGTAGCCGGCCGACAGCTTGGACATGAATCGTCTCAGCCGCAGGAGTCTCTTCCCCGGCGCGGCGGATGCGGGCCTCCTCGCCGCGCGGCGACGCCTGGCCGGCTCGAGCCGCCGCCGCAGGAAACGGGCGAACCTGCCCAGCGTCAGCAGGACGGCCACGGCCAGGCCGATCACCGCGCAGACGAGCAGTGCCAGGCCGGTGCCGAGTGCCCGCACGCCGTCCGTCAGCACCGCGACCAGGCCGGCGATGCCGCTGGCGACCAGGGCGGTCGCGGCGGTCTCCTTGAGCTTCGTCGAGAGGCCGCCGGGCGGGTCGGCATCCGGTTCCCGCGAGCCGTCGGCGGACGGGGAGGGGGAGGAACCGGACATGGACATCACTGCCTGTTCGACGACGTGAATGACGGGCTTTCAAACAGCTGTACCGCAAATAGGTACCGGTCCGGAGGGGAGGGCTTTCAGGTGAAGGAACGTTGCGGAGTGCGGTCTAGCGAGACGATGCCTCGAGGATGTTGCTGTGGGGTGAGTTGAGGGGGTTTGTCGGTCCGAGCCGGTCCGAGCCGATCCGGAGAGGTCCGGATCGGCTAAGATCCTAAACCGCTCGGCCGTCGAGTGCGACGGACGCCTTGATTTCGCCCCCTTTTTTATCGACACTAAACATCGATTCGGGTAGGTAGCTTTCTGTGCTCCCCGTGATCTTATTCGGCGCCGGGAGGAACGGGCGTGGCGAACCGTTGTTCGTGACCTGGAGTCCCTGGTTGCCGGAGATCACGGCGGGGTAGATGATCACTCCAGGCTCGGTGGACCCGCTGGGTGATCCCAGCGGGGTGACTCGGAGTGGTCATGTCATCGCGAAAAAGATCGTCATTGAATATGAATCGGAATGGCTTGCGTAGACTTTGTGGGCATAGCGTCCCAAAGCGTGCAACCCGACTTTCTGGGTACGCTTTAATTGCCCGAACCTCGGTGATTCAACGCCACGGCAATGGGGAACGGATATCGTGCGTCCAGGGGTCCCGGCGCCCGTCGGGGCAGGGGTCGGCACTGTCGAGGTGATCGTTGGCTCGTCGCACAAAAAAATTCGCCGATATGGCCACGGCGCTTCTGGTAATTGTTGGAATCCTGGTCGGACTGCCGATCGGAATGGTCGGAGAATATTTTCCGAAAACGGTGGCCGAGAACCGGATCACATGGGTCGCGATTTTCGGGTTGACCGCCTTCCTCGCGGTCCTGCTGACCCGGCTGACACCGGAACTGATGAAGTCGCGCGCTCGCGGCGGGCTCTTCCAGGTGCCCGGCAGGAGGGCGGGATGGGTCCGCAGAACCGAGCTGGACGACGTGGTCTCCACCCTGACGATGAGAGGCTCGGGAACGGTCGGCCTGACCACCGGCATCGCCGGGGCGGGCGGTTTCGGTAAGACATCCCTGGCCGTGGAGGCGTGCCACAGCGATGAGGTGCGGAAGCGGTTCAAGGGCGGCGTCGTCTGGGTCACCGTGGGCCGCGACCGCGCCGGTGTCGACCTCGCGGCGCTGGCCAACGACGTCACGGAGGCCGTGACCGGCACCCGGCCGGAGTTCTCCAGCCCGGAGCAGGCCGGCCACCGGATGGCCGAGATCCTGGCGGAGCGGGGCCAGACGCTGCTGGTGGTCGACGACGTGTGGAGCCTGTCACAGCTGAGCCCCTTCCTGGCCGCGGCGGTGCGGTCCCGGGTGCTGGTGACGACCCGCCTGCCCAGAGCTCTTCCCCCGAACGCGATCGCGATGATCGTCGACGAGATGGCACCGCGGGTGGCCGTCCAGTTGCTGAGCCGTGGGCTGCCGCCGATGAACCCCGGGGCCGTCAACAGCCTGATGGGCCTGACGGGAAGATGGCCGCTGCTACTGGACCTCGTCAACGCGCGCCTGCGTGACGAGTACGGCGGCGGGGTGAACCCCGACGTCGCCGCCCGCCGGGCGGTCGAGCGGCTCGGCCGGGCCGGACCCGCCGCCCTGGACGTCACCGTTCCCCGCCAGCGGGAGACCGCGGTGCGCGTGACGGTCGAGCACAGCCTTGAGGCTCTCGGTGTGTTCGACCGCGCCCGCTTCCTCGAGCTGGGCGTCTTTCCGCAGGATGCCGACATACCGGTCGGCATCGTCGAGCTTCTCTGGCGCGCCACCGCCGGACTCACCCCCGAGCAGACCGAGCGCCTCTGCGCGAGGTTGCACGACCTGTCACTGATCAGCAGGCACGGGACGGAGGGAACGGTGCCGTCGGTCACGATCCACGACGTCATCCGTTCACACCTCCGCTCGGAGTACGGGCTGGGGAGAGAGCGCGTCGAGGCGGTCAACCGCGACTTCCTCGACGAGGCCCGCAACCTGATACCCGACGACGACCTCGCGGCGGACGCCGAATGGTGGAGACTGCCCAGGGAGGTGCCCTACCTCTGGGACCATCTGCTGTTCCACCTCGCCGAGGGGAGAAGGCATCGGGAGCTGGAGTCGATCCTGCACGACGTGCGATGGTTCGTCACCCGGATACGAGCCTTCGGGGTGGCCGCGGCGGAGTCGGATCTGATGCTGTCGACCTCCCGCTCCGTCGCCGGGGTCCGGCAGCTGATCGCCCGGAGCGCACACCTGCTCACCCCCTTCGAATCGGATGCCGTCTCCACCGCGAACCTGCTGGCCCGCCTGTACGCGTTCCCGCCGATGCGGGCGTCGATCGAGCGCTACAGCCAGGAGACCGAGACCTCCTTCCTGAGAGCCCGCTGGCCGCTGCCCGACATCGGCGCCACCTGTCTGCTGGGCGTGCTGACCTCGACGACGAAACGGCTGAGGGACGTCTCGATCACACCGGACGGATCGAGATTCGTCGTCCACGGCCGCGACGGTGTGCAGATATGGAAGACCGACGGCACTACCCGGACAACGCTGGCCACTCACCGGAAGCCGGTTCACGAGGTCGCCGCCGCGCCGGACGGTTCGTGGCTGGTGACCCGTTCCGGACGCCGGAGAGTGCAGGTCTGGGGGATCGACGGCACCCAGAGGGCGATCCTGGAGAACGGCGTCGGCAGGCTCGCCGGGTTGGTGGCCGCGCCGGACGCCTCGTGGCTGGCGACCCTCTCCGCGCGGGGAAAGGTCGTTCTGTGGAACCCCGAAGGAAGCAGGCGCGCCGTTCTGAAGAGCGGGGTCGGCAGGCTCGCCGGGTTGGTGGCCGCGCCGGACGCCTCGTGGCTGGCCACCTTCTCCGCGCGGGGAAAGGTCGTTCTGTGGAACCCCGAAGGAAGGAAGCGCCTGACCCTCAGGAGCCCGGTCAGGGTGAGGACCAAGCCGAGAACCCTGAGGGACACCCTGCTGATGCGCGGCTGGAACCAGGAGAACGAGAAGGTCTCCGGCCGGAACAGGCCGATACGCGAGGTCTCCAAGATGGCCGTCTCGCCGGACGGCGGCTGGCTGGCGACCCTCTCCGGAGACGGGAGCGTGCGCCTGTGGGGAGTCGACGGCGACGAGCGAGCCGTCCTGACAGGACACGTCGGAGCGGCACCCGGGATCCGCATCGCCCCCGACGGCAGCTGGCTGGTCACCTGGACGTCCACCGGCTCGGTCCGGCTGTGGGAGTCCGACGGCAGGCAGCGGGCGGTTCTGCCCGGGCATGCCGGGGTGGTGCGTCAGGTGGTGATCGCCCCGGACGGCAGCTGGCTGGCGACCCTCTCCGAGGATCGAAACGTGCGGCTGTGGGAGTCCGACGGCAGGCAGCGGGCGGTTCTGCCCGGGCATGCCGGGGTGGTGCGTCAGGTGGTGATCGCCCCCGACAGCAGCTGGCTGGCGACCCTCTCCGGAGAGCGGAGCGTGCGGTTGTGGGAGTCCGACGGCGGCGAACGGGCAGCCCTGTCCGGGCATGCCGGGGTGGTGCGTCAGGTGGTGATCGCCCCTGACAGCAGTTGGCTGGCCGTCTGCTCGCAGGACGGGGAGATCCGGATGTGGCAGTCGGAGCGCTCCGGACGGCAGAGCCGCAGGGGCCGGACCGGGATGGTGCGCAAGGTGACCATCTCCCCCGAGGGGAACTGGATCGCCACCCACTCCGGCGACGGCTCGGTGAAGCTCTGGAACGAGGACAGGATAGAAGGGGCGACCCTCACCGTTCCCATCGAGACCAGCCACTACGGCGCGGTCTCGCCGGACAAGACGTGGCTGGCCCTCTGGTCCGGCGATCACGTGATCCGGATACGCGGAGCCGGCGGCCGCAGGAGGGCCATTCCGACAGGGCACACCGGACGTGTGCGGGGAGTGGCGATCGCCCCCGACAGCACCTGGCTGGCCACCTGGTCGGCGGACCGGACCGTACGGCTCTGGGGTGCGGGCGGCAGCAGGAGGGCGGTGCTGGCCGGTCACACCGGGCCGGTGCGCGAGGTGGTGATCGCCCCCGACAGCAGCTGGCTGGCCACCTGCTCGGAGGACGGCACCGCGCGTATCTGGTGGGCCGACGGCACCGAGCGGGCAGTACTGGTCGCGAACATCCGGGCGACCGCGCACATCCTCATCTCCCCGGACGGCGCCTGGCTCGCGACCCTGTCCATCTACGGAAAAATCCAGCTCTGGAAACCGGACGGCAGCAGGTACGCCACTCTGAAAAGCAGGGTGGAGGCCATAGGAGAGATCACCGTCGCACCCAACGGCAGGTGGTTCGCCATCGTCTCGGTCAACGGGACGGCGGGCCTGTGGGGAGCCGACGGAAAGGCACGGGCCTCGCTCAAGGGATGTCCGGGAGCGGCACGGCAGGTGGTGATCGCCCCCGACGGCACCTGGCTGGCCGCCTGCTTCGAGGACGGCACCGCGCGCGTCTGGTCGGCCGGCGGCAGGGATCGGGCGACGCTGTCCGCGCAGTCGGGAAGGATCCGCGGCGTGGCCGTCTCCCCGGACAGCAACCTGCTCGCCACCTGCTCGGACGACGGAACCATCCGGCTGTGGGACAGGTACGGAGAGTCGGCGGGCGCCGGAGCCAGGGTCGAGGCGGGCCTCAACTGCCTGGCCTGGTTCCCCAGCGGCTTCGGCCTGGTCGCCGGGGGAGACCAGGGCCTGTACGGCTTCGACCTCTACCCGCCCCCCGCCTGAACCGAGGGGTCGGGTCGCTGTGTACACGGCGAGCGCGACGGCCACCCTGTAATCGGCCGACACCCGGTGAACCGTGTCGGCCGGTGTTTCACGGGCCGGACGCAGCCCCCATCTCGTGTGCGATGCTGACGTCACTCAAGATGGTGCTTCCCGGCCGCGACGCTCTAAGGCAGGGACGCTCCCCATGGATTCGATGCGAGAAAGTCGCAGATTGCGGGGTAAGTGTGTCGGCCGGACGGAATCCGCAGACGGCGAAGGAAGAGCCACGGCTGTACGGTTGGATGATCGTGCTGGCCGCGGTGGTTCTTCTCGCGGACCAGACTTCGAAGGTCTGGGCGATCTCGGCGCTCTCGGACGGCGAACGCATCCCGGTGATCTCACAGCTGATCCAGCTACGACTGCTGTACAACCCCGGTGCCGCGTTCTCGATCGGGGCAGGGGCGACGTGGGTGTTCGCCCTGGCGGCGGCCGTCGCGGTGGTCGGCATCCTGTACACCGGGCGGCGGCTACGCTCGCCCGCCTGGACCGTCGCGCTGGGCGGGCTTCTGGGCGGCGCCTTCTCCCACCTGCTTGACCGCCTCCTGCGTTTCCCCGGGTTCGGCCGGGGGCATGTCGTCGACTTCATCGACTACGGCGGCCTGTTCGTCGGC
Source organism: Streptosporangium sp. NPDC049644 (assembly GCF_040675205.1). Classification (NCBI taxonomy): domain Bacteria; kingdom Bacillati; phylum Actinomycetota; class Actinomycetes; order Streptosporangiales; family Streptosporangiaceae; genus Streptosporangium; species Streptosporangium sp. NPDC049644. The sequence goes on from NZ_JBFAOJ010000077.1 coordinate 19,991, forward strand.
AATGTCGCCGACATCGCTCTCGTGGGAAGCTGCGCCCTGCTCATGCTGCTCAGCCTGCGTGACGTCCCCCTCGGGGGCATGGCCGACCGAGGGAACGCCTGAACCAGGTCCTCGATACGGCACTCGGACTTCACCGTTCCGGCCGCGGTTCTTCGGCGAGGCGTCGCTGCGATCTTTACCGCTTATCGCCCAGGGTCCGCTCCGAGCTCTCTGCTTGGTCGGCGAGCTCGGAGCGGACCCATCAAGGGATGCCTATATGGCTACTCCCATCCGTACGCCGTCGCCCTTCTCGGTAGGTAGCGCCGAAGGTTCTCGGCGAATCTTCCCCATGCGGAGAAGGCGAACCCCTTGGCTATGGGGGAGGTGAAGCCGTTCCCATGTATTTCTGCGTTCGGGCCGTAGGCGTGAATTCTGAGATAGAGGTTCTTCTTGTCTCCAGCCTTCCTGAAGATTTTAAAGCTGATCTTGGATCCCTTCGGCTCGAAATGCCTGCCCAGTGCGACGAACCTGAAATATGTTTGGCCGATCCCGTGAGTCTTGACAGTCGCGTCGGGACCTCTTTTAATGTCCAGCCTGCATACTTCATTAAGGTGAAGATTCTGGCCGCAGTCGTTTTTGAAGGGGAAGGCTCGATTGAAGTGGGTAAGGATCCACCTCATGGCGTTGGCCGGCCTGAGCTCTGGGCGGTAACCGGCCGGGAACTCATAGGTGTAGCTGAATCTGCCGTCTAGGTCGAGGTTGTTCTGCGGATCTCCGAATCCGTACTCGTAGGCGTTTGCGTTGCCCCCTTGGACGGAGTCCACAGACAGGAACCGTCCGGTGGTCGGGTTGTAGAGCCGAACTCCCATGATGATCAGGCCACCGAGCGCGTCGCTGCTGCGCTGGTGGCTGCCGAGCCAGCCGTAGCGGGTGGGATTCGTGGTGTTCTCGGCCCGGGGGGCCCCGTACTCGGTTTGCTCCCAATAACCGCCGAGGGGGGCGGTCGGGGAGTTCGCCGTGGTCGCGACGACATCCCCGTGCAGGTTGGAGAGTTGGAGCGTCACGGTGCCATCGCTCTTCTGAATCGCGGAAAGCCCCGAGGACCCGGTGAGGTTCCGGGTCCAAGCGCCACCCGCTTCAGCGATCCAGGCCGGGCTGTCGCTGTTCCCGAAGTAGTGGTTGACGACCTCGGTACCGGGGCTGCTCTGCATGGAGTGAATACGGTTGGCAGGATCGATGCTGAACGTCCGGGTCTGGGTGCCCTGCGTAAGCGTGGACACCATGTCGTTGGAGTGGTAGCCGATCTGCAGGCCGGCTCCGCCGCTGACATCGGTGCCCGGAACCGTAAGGGTCCGGCCCAGGTTGTCGTAGGTGTAGCCGGCGGAGTTAAGACGATCCGCGGCGTCGTAGGTGTCGTTCTCGCTGATCGGAGTGGTGCTCGTGGTGCACTCACCGTTGGCGGCGGGACCGTGGGTGGTCTTCGCCGTCCGATTGGTGTTGACGCTGAAAGCGTAGAGACGCGTGGTGCACTCACCCTGGTAGGTGTCGTAGACCTCGCTCAGCCGTCCGACCTTGTCGTAGCGGTAGTCCACGCGTCCCGCGGGGCCGCTGGACCATGCCTTCTGGCCGTTGAAGAAGGTCCCCGCGTCGAACGAGAGCCATGAGGTGCTGTCTTTTCCGTACGCGCGCTGAGTTTCTTTTCCGGTGGCGTCATAAGTGTGGCCCGCCCATATCTGCGCGAATCCGTACCACTCGCCGATGCTTTGGCCGTCGCCATTGTATGCAAAGGTGACGACACCGCTGTTGTTGGGAATTCCCATGTCAACTGCGGTGACCAATCCACGGCGTTCTTCCCGGCCGCGGTTGTCGGCGCCGTCATAGGTGTAGGTGTAGGTGCCTTTTCCGTCGTTGAGGGTGGCGACCTGACCGTCCACGTTGTACGTGGTGGTGGCGGTGTTACCTCCGGCATCGGTGTAGGAGATGACCCGGCCGAAGCTGTCATGAGTGGTGGACAGAGTCTTGTCGCCTGCGGATGTGGTTGAAACCAGGCCGTTCTGCTGGTCATAGCCGGCCACAGTGTCCGGAATCGCAGTCCCGCCGTCCTGGGCGGGTGTGACCTGCAGGCTGCTGCGGGTCGGTCGGCCTGCCGCGTCGAAGGAGCTCACGGACGTACGAGTGGTCCCACCGGCTGTAGAAGTCACCTTGACCGGCTGGCCGTAGTAACCGTAGGTGAAGGTGGTCGTGGGCAGAGGATTCCCAGTGGGTTGGGCCGCCGGTACGGTCCTGCAGACTTTCCCTGCCCAGTTCGGCTTCAGACCACATGACTGGACATGTGGATGGGTGCCTGCGGTGTAGTAGTAGGTCAGCGTGGTGCCGGCGTCGGTCCCGCCAGAGGCAGGCATACGCATCTCGATCGTCCGGCCGTCAGAGTCGTACCGGGTGCGTTTGACGATATCGGTGGCGCCGGGCACGACGGTGGTGATGGTCGTCGGCATGGCGAGGTCCCACCCGGACGGGTCAGTGCCCACGATCGGGGCGTATCCGGTCACGGTGGTCTTGGTATCGGCGGCGACCGAGACAGCGGTCCCGTCGATCACGGTCGGGAACACCTTCATCGTCGTGACGATTGGAGCCGGCCCGGGCTTCGGACGGCCTTCGTCGTACGTATAGGTGGTCGTATTGCGCGCCGAGACCGTGGCACCCGAGTCAAGGACCGCACGATGTGCCGGACCGGTCTCGGAAAGTGGTTCGCCGCGGCTGCCGTACTCGGTTACCGATGCGAGCAGGTCTGCGCGCTCCGCGCTCGTGTTGCGACCCCGCACGTAGACGTCGGTCGAATCGGTCGGCACAAGTGCCTGAGCTCGGTTTTCAGCGGACAACGACCAGACCACCTCGCCCGTTGAATTGTGGCGACGAGCCGAGATCTGCCACGCGCCGGCGCCGAACTTCGCGGCGTTGACCGTACGTCCGTTGACATCCTGATAGGCGATTCTGGCGTATTTCCAGTCACCGGCCTCCGCCCGATAACTTCCGTCACCGTTGCGCGGGGGGACATGGGACGGGGGGAACAGAGCGCTACCTTCGACTGGAAGGTCACTGGTCTGTGCCCAGGTTCCGGTCTGTGTCGCAGACAGGTTGATGGGTGCCGTCTGACCTGCGATGGGCACGTCGTACACAATGGCTTGCCTGATCTCACGATTCTGATCGTCGACGCGTGAGATATGCGCGACCCGGTTCTTGGTCGAGTCGTACTCCAGTGTCCAGGGGGACTGCCCCGGCGGTGTGACCTGGGACAGACGCCCATGACCGTTGTAGTAGTAGGTCGTGAACAGGTTCGGTGAGATCCTCGGATCCCAAGTCTGACGCAGTCGACCGCTTGAGTCATAAAGATAAGAGGCGACCGTAACGGTTCTCATGGAACCGGTCTCGAGGTCGTAGGCCGTGTAATCGATCTTGGACACTTGGCCGTTGACGGCGCCCCAGCCGGAACCCAGGCCCGTCGCGGTGGTGGACGTGGCGTAAGTCAGTGTCAGCGCGACGCAGCCCGGATTAAGAGTGCTCGTGGTGCAGGTGACTCCCTGCGGCGCCGCGCCCAGGATCTTCACCACACGACCGGCTGTATCCCGATGGTAGGTCTGCTCGACCTCATCCCCCGGAGCATCGACGCTAGCGGCGGACCAGATTCCATTGACCGCAATGAAGACGGTCTTGACGTCGTCGGGGCTGGTGAACGTGAACTGGGTGGCTGAGTTCTTGACAAGCTCGCCGGTGTCCGCGGCCTCCGCGATGCCAGTGAATTTTCCATTGGCATCTATGACATACGTCGAAATCGAACCATTGGTCTCAACGAGATTCACGTACCCTTCGGCACTGTGATCCTCGAATTTCAGACCGCCGACCCCACCGACCGGGTCGGGGAAAGAGGGGGACCATCCCGGACCGAACGGGCCCGATGCCACGATCCCCGGGTTAAGCGTGGTGTGACCACGATCAACGGCCAGGCCATTGACATTCACGTCGGTCTGGTCTAAGGAGAAGTCTCCGGTATGGAGGGACAACTGGCCCGGTCCGATGTTCCCTACGGCCTGAGAAGCGCCGAAGGACGTCCGTTCGACAATGATCGTGTTGGGGACGGTACATTCCATGCCACTTGAATTCCCCGAGTAGCAGGCTTTGACTTCAACGGGTCCGTCACCCTTGCCCCAGCGGGCGAGGGATTTGGTGACGTCCCAATCGAGTTGGGTGAAGTCCTTGCCGGTGTCACTGCGGGTGAACGGCCAGGCAGACAGGTTCTGTCCGGTGCCGGGGACGGTGATGTCCGCCACCGGGATTTCACCCCAGGTGGTCTGGTCATGGTGGGCGGGCCGGTACTTGTAGGTGACCCCGGTCTTGGCAGGGACGGCCGAAGCGGTCAGCGGCGCGAATCGCTGGGTGCGGTCGTCATCGACGGGGGTGACCAGACCGCCGATGCCGACGCCGAAGTGGTACCAGGCGGTTGCCGACAGGTTGCCCAGCCCGTCGTGGGCCTGAGCGTAGATGGCATGCCAGCCGTTCTTTGGTGTGATCCAGAACTCACCGGGCGAGCCGCCGCCGTTGTTGGTGACGGCCTCGGTCGGGTTGGAGTTGTCGATGGACCACTGGTAGCCCTCACCGTCATCGCTGATGGTGTCAACGGTGCATCTGACCTCGTCGGTTCTCGCTGCGTTCCACACCCCGTACTCGTATTCGCACCAGATGGTGGGGGTGTGGGGAACGAACCCGTCGACACGGTGGTCGGAGTAGGAGGTCCAGGCGCTGTAGGTGTGGCCGTCGAAGGCACGAACCCGCCACTTCCACAGCATGGCGTTGGACAGCAGGCCGGGGGGAAGGGTGACAGTGGCCTCTTGACCGGAGGGGACGAAGGAGCTCGACCTCGACCACAGCGGCGTCCCGTCCGCCTTGACCGCCTCGAAGTCCAGGCGGACGGCCCCGCTCTCGGGATCGGTGGCGACGGCCAGCAGTTCGGGATTGGTGCCGCTGTAGTTCGTGTTGTTCCAAACCTTGTACGGGGTCAGAGCCAGACCCGTCGGCGTGGCCGGTGCGGTGTTGTAGGTGACCTGCAGCGCGGGCGGGTTGGTGTTCTCCGAGGAGGTGAACACCCGGAACCCGGTCGGGTCGGTCTCCGGTGTGGCCTGGAGCGCGAGGCCGTGGTTGGGCTGGCCGTCGGCCCATGCCTGGGCGATGGCGGTGGCGTCGAACGGCATCACCCCGGAGGGGCAGGAGGAGTCGAAGCCGTGGGAGTCGGTGGAGACGGCGGCGCCGTCGGCGGTGGTGGTCGGCTGAGTGTTCCAGGTGACGGTCGAGGCCGACCAGCTGGAGGTGGCCCGGCGGATCTGCACGCCGGCTCCGGTGTCGGCACACTGCTTGGCGTAGAGGTTGCGCATGTTCAGCTTCGCCGACAGGATCTTCTTACCCGTCAGCGCGGAGGCGTCGAACTTGATGAGCCCGCGCCACGGCATGTTGGTCCACGACCCGACGTCCATCGTCGCAGCCGAGCCGTAGTTGGTGTTGGGTTCCAAGGAGTAGACGGCGGCGTCGGCGACGGGAGCCAGGTTGAGGGTCGGGTCGACCGTCACCGGGTACTGCGTGGCCGGGTCGGCCAGGAACCCCGCGTCCGGCTTCAGCACCAGGACCTGGCCGTCCTGGCCGGTCTCCACCTTGGTGGACATCTTGGCGCTGCGGCCTTCCGCCGCGGGGCTCAGCGCCGCCTTGCCCGCGCCGGCCTCCCACATGCGAGGCGTCGGTCCGGAGGCGACCTTGCGGTCCCTGCCGTCGGTCACGGTGAGGCCGCCGTGCTTGGCCTGAGCCAGCTTCAGGCCCTTGGTCTTGATCGGTAATCGCAGCTCCAGTGGCCCCGTCGGGCGCTCGCGCAGGACCAGGTCGTAGCGCAGACCACTCTTGAGCGCCTGTACGACCAGGTCACCGCCGGGCACGGCATCCTTGAACGTGGCGGTGTTCCCCGAGACTTCGGGTTCGCCGAGTTCGGAGGGCCAGGAGACCGACAGAGACTTGTCGTCCTGCTCGAGTGTGGCGAAGGGGTCCTTCCCGCCGGTGGCGGAGATCCCGACTTCTGCCGGGCCGGCCTTGGGCCGCAGCACCTTGCCGTCGGCCACCAGGCTCAGATCGATCGGGACCAGATCACCCATGTCGTTGCGGACCCGGACCGGGCCGGAGAACACCTCCGTGGTCAGCGTCCCGTCCGGGTTCGCCCATGTGCTGGACGTCTCGGTCCGCTCACCGGTGATCTCCACCTGGGACTTCTGCTGACGTGCCGTCAGTACCGCCGACACTCGATCCGGCCGTTCGGCCGTCAGCTGATCAGCCTTCGGCTTCGGATCCGCAGCGGCAGGGGGTGCCTGGGGCACTCCTGACAGTAGTGACAGGCCGACGGATAACGCGGTGGCCTGAACGATGAACCGGAACCCAGGTCGGCGAGACGGGCGTCTCACGGGTGGGTTCCCGCGCGCGTTTTGCGCCATTCCATACCTCGAAACGGTCAAGGAATAAAAATTCTCTAAATAGATATTCGGGAAACCGGAAATCCGCTCCTACGGCGAGCGTGACCACATTGGCCTGTCGTGCCTGGTCAGCGACCGGTGCCGCGATGTGAACCTCAGCGCGAACCGGGAGGAATCCCTAACTTGCCGGGGTCCTGGGCTTGATATGGTCCCTTGACGCTCTACCCGGAAACATGTTCCGTCTGCGCTGCACGTCTAGATGATTTTCGGGCGTATTGCGTGACCACATTGATTCTGTGTGTATGTGGTTCAGGGGGTTGTGTCGTTGTTCACCCATCCCATGGCATGATCCGGAGCGCGTGCCAGGATCTCAATATGTTCGTTGTCCGGTGCGGGCACGCCGTGCAGTAGGGGTGAACCTGGTCCTGTGTCGATGGACGCCGGGATCATCTTCTTTTTTGTTGAAACTTTTTCCTGCCGTCTTCGCTTTCCGGGTGCCCGTGCAGATGTCTCCGTAATTAGAATGGAAAACCCGTTAGGTCGACGAGTTGAATTCTTAGTGTATCTACCGAAGTGACGGATCAACATACCGCCTGAATCTGATCCTCTCTGCACCCCTGGCGGTAGGCCGTCTAGAACTTCTGCGGTACATGAACCGGGGCTTTTGGTCCCGGATGCCGACCTTGAGTGGTCAGGGTCACGACGCGTCGAGGATCAGGCCGGTTCCGGAGCTGAAGCCGTTCAACGGCGTCAGCCGGTACTGCAGGGTCGAAGCTCTCCGGTTGGTGAGACGGTCGCGTCCCTGGGACGGGTGGGTGGTTAGGGCGCCCCGGTGCGGATCAGGTGGCCGTCACGCTCATCGGCGGTCAGCCGGTCTCCGAGCACTATGGGACTGGGGCGCACAGCACCAGCCGCCACTTCCGCCCTCCTTGCGTCGTTCGAATCGTTGATGGCGGTGCGGCGGCCTTCGCCGGGCTGTCCGTGAGCAGCGGGCGGTTACGACGCGTCATCCTGCCGCCACGAGCCTGTGGGCCTCGACAAGCTCGCTGCAATCGAGGCCAAGCGACCCACAAGCGCGACCGGTCACGATCGGCGACCGACATCCCCCAGCCGTGCCCGGAAGGCACGACCATAGTTGTGGAGTCACTCCTGTGCACTGGTTACTCAGCCGTGCCTCCGCTCAGCGGATCGCACTTCCCCTGATCGCCGCGGTGACATGCTCTCTCGTCCTGCCCACATCCGCGATCGCCGCATCCGCCCCCCCTCCTGACAACGAGGTGGTGTCTGCGGCGAACGACGTCAAGCTCATCGACCTCGGCTCTCTCGTCGGCAACTCCGGCTCTGTTGGAGGCATCAACAACAAGGGGCAGGTTGCCGGGTCGATATCGGTCGCGCACAACAACGACAACAACAAGGCGACTCTGTTCTCCGTTGAAGACGCGCCTCCCGTGTCACGGATGTCCACGCCGGTCTCGGCGGCGATGTCAGGAGTAGCGTCGCCAAGGACGTCAAGAACGACGGCACGGTGGTCGGCTGGTACGACGACTCAGGTCCTGAAGACGGTAAGTCTTTCCTTTACAAAAACGGCGCCGTGACTCGTATGGAAGAGCTGCGCTTCCCGAAGGCCATCAACAGCAAGGGCCAGATCGCGGGTGATGGCTGGGTACGGGATCCGGACGGCTCCGTACTGAAGCTCGCCGCGTTCAAGAATCAGTACATAGAGGTCGGGTCACTGAACAACTCAGGTTCGGTCGTCGGCCTCGTCGACACGGACCCCGACCCGTTCGTCCTGGAACTTCGAGCCTTCCGTACAAAGCCTGGCAAGCCCATCGACCTAGAAAAGGACATTCTTTCGTCCGTCAATACAACCGGGGCCTTCGACATCAATCGGAAGGGAGAGGTCGCAGGCTACGGAAAGGATGTGCTGGGCGGCGGCGGCCACGTCCCTCTCATCTGGGATGAGGACGGTACGCGTCATGAGATGACGACCGCTTTCGGCGGCAGGGCGCTCGCGATCAACAACGCGGGTGTCGCCGTGGGCGAGCTGAACACCAGATCCGGCCCGACACGGGCCGCCTTGTACGCGGACGGTACCGGGGTCGACCTGAACACCCTGGTGCCGGCGGGAACGGCCCTGACCTTGGAAAAGGCCACCGGTATCAACGATCTCAACCAGATCACCGGTGTCGCCAAGGATTCGATCGGGGTGCGCCACGCCTTCCTGCTGGACCTGGGAGTCTCCAAGCCCGTCGTCGATTCGGTCACCCTGGAGACGAAGAGATACCCGTCCGAGGAGTGGGGTGTGGCTGAGGCCGTGACCGAGGGAGACCCGGCGCGCGTCACGGTTTCGGTGACCAACCCCGACTCGCGGCCTGTCGACGCGCGGATCGAGTTGTCCCAGGCGCCGAAACCGGAGGATGCCGTCCCCGGCACGCCGTTGCCCATGGAACCGATCGAGCTTGAGTTGGCTCCGAACGAGACCGTCAACGTGCGGCGGAATTGGGACACCGCGGGGGTCGCCTGGGAGAACGGTGAGGTGAACCTGGCCCGGCATGTGAAGGCGCGGCTGTACATCGGCGATACCAAGCAGGGTTTCGCCGAGTCGAAGAGTATCCTTACCCGGCCGAAGCCGGTGGTTTTGGTGCATGGCTGGAAGTCCAGCGCGCAGAACGCGTGGGGATCCGCTCATGAGATCTTCAAGGGCCTGCACCCTAATATCGGGTCGTTCGCCGTCGGTGACGGTCAGTTCGGCGCCGAGGGCGGCACCCTGGACATCGGTGACCTGTCGGACTCCTCGAAGCCGACCAAGACCCTCGCTGAGAATGCCCAGGAGTTGGCGACGTATGTCGAGAACGTGCGTGAACGGACGGGCGCCTGGCACGTCGATGTCATCGCCCACTCGATGGGTGGTCTGATCAGTCGCCAGATGATTCAGCAGGAGATGCCGAGCTCGCCGGATCACAGGCCGGTGGTGAATCGGATGCTGCAGATGGGGACCCCGAACCGGGGAACTCCTTGTGCGGACATGGTCGTGCTGAGTTCGGTTTTGACCAATACCTCGATTCCGCACTCTCCGGCCACCCAGCAGAACACCACCCGGTTCGTGCGGGATGAGTTCAACGACCGTTTCATGAATTTGAAGGGGGTGGCGCCTTCCAACCTGGCGGGGATGGGCAGGCCTTTGCCCTGTGTGGCTCCTCCGGAGCATACGCTGGTGATGGTCACCGACAGCAGCGGCGCCCTCGGGACGGCCGGCGTGCCGTATGTCATCGAGGAGGCGGCGGCGAACACCGCTCCGGTGCTGGACGTCGGAGGCGACGTCGAGCTGAGCGCCGGGGAGAAACTACAGCGCGTCGTGACCTTCACCGACCCCGGTTCCAGCTCCTGGAGCGCGAGGGTGGACTACGGCGACGGGGCCGGCCCCCGGCCGGTGATACCCGACGAGGCCAGGCAGATCACGCTGGAGTATCAAGGTGCGTGGGGAAAGGTTTCACAGAACTTGCCGACCTTGCCCGGTCCCGCCACCACGTGAGCCCGTTCCGGCCCGCCAGCCGGGCCACCTTCTCAAGATGCTGAGACGCGGTGTCGTTGTCACCCATGGCGGAGGCGAGCAGGGCCAGGTACCAGTCGACAGGCCCCATGCAGAGCACCGCCGAAACCGTTGAAATCCGCCCGGAATACGGCAGCAGCGCCGAGTAGGTCACCTGGCAGGCCGGCAGGTCACCAACGGCGGCCTGGGCCGCGCCTTGCAGGCAGGTCGCGGAGAGCCATGACCAGTCCAGAGGAGGTGTCGGCCAGCCGTTCGCGGTCAAAGCCTGGGCCTCCTCCGGGCGGCTCTGCGCGCACAATTGCAGTACCCGGGCATCGTGATCCGCACTGGGATGAGCACCGGTGATCGCGTCGATCGGCGGCCCTGCCTCCGCCATGGTGCCCCGGTGATAATGAAACATGAGACGCCCGATCGCCACCGCGCCGTTCGCATACCAGTAGCCGATTCGGGTGGCCTGGCGTTCGGCCTCGTCGTACAGGATTTCGGCGTCGTCGAACCGGCCAGCCAGAATGAGCCGGTTGATCCGCCATATGGTGTGCTGAAAGCGCGGCCATGGCAATGACAGCCGTTCCAGCATGGCGTCGCAGCGGGCGGCGGCCGCGTCCGCACCGGCCAGGTCGAACAGCTCCAACCGGTGGTGGGTGAACATCATCTGGGCGAGTAGTTCGAATTCCGGCATCCGGGTGCGCAGTGCGAGCTCGTGTAATTCCTCGGTGAGCTCCAGCAACTCTGGGATATGCAACGGCTGAGGCAACGATAGGTGCCGGGCGTTGAGCATCCGCATCAGCAGGTACGGCTCGCCCAGCCGACGAGCGATCGCCACGGCCTCAGCGGAAAAGGTGTAACCGCGTCGGTCATCGGTCCCGTACAGCTCCTGTGCCAGTCCGCCCAGGAGCAGGGCTCGCTCGTGGCCGTCGGTTTCGGGCAGCGCTCGCAGCGCGGCCTCGAACCGATCCACCAGCCGCAACTCCGTCGCGCTGTACGGGTCACGCAGTGTCCAGATCGCCGGGGCGTCCAGTGCGGTGAGGGCGCGGGCGGTCAGCTCCGAGCTCGCTCCGGCTCGGTCGGCGGCACGCACGGCCTCCGCGCGGGCCTGCCGCGCACCGATCGCGTCCCCTGCCTCCAACAGCGCACGGACATGCCGTAGCAGCAGCTCCACGTGCTCTACCGGGTCACCCGCGCAGGCGCCGTGCGCGGCGACCGCCCGGCCCCACCAGACAGCCGCCTCCTCGTAGGCCAGGCGCAGGCTCACCTGTTCGGCGGCGGCGGTCGCCCAGCGTGTGGCATCGGCGTACGCGGCCGGGCCGGCCTCCACCGCGTGGTGAGCGATGACAGTGATGTCCACGCCTGGCCGGGAGGACAGGGCGGTCATGACCGCCTGGTGGGTGACCGCCTTGCGCAGCGGCGGGATCTCGTGGACGAGGGTCTCCCAGACCAGGTCGTGGGCGAACGCCATGGAACCCTCACCGGGAACGATCAACCCGGCCTGGGCGGCCCGGTCCAGCGCGTCGTAGACCTCCACCCACCCGATCTCAGATGCCTCGCACACCTCGGCGACCACGCCCGGGTCGAAGTTCCGGCCGATCAGTGCGGCGACCCCCAGAACCTCACCGGCCCGCGCACCCAGTCTGCTCAGCCACCAGCGGATCAGGTCGGCCACCGCTTCGGGAACTGTGCCCAGATCTCGTCCCTGGGCCAGCAGCCGAGCGCTTTCCCGCACGAAGAAGGGGTTGCCGCCGGTCCGCTCGGACAGGCGCTCGGCGGAGGACTCGTTCAGCTCAACGCCCATAGCCGAAGCGACCGCCCGCACGTCCTCCACCCCCAGGCCGGTCAGCCGGATGCGAAGCAAGTCATACCGGGCGAGATGGCCCAACAAACCATCTAATGAGAGACGGAACGAGCCACCGGGAAGTGCTGTGCCATGAATCGCCGTCTCGTGGAAAGCCGTCTCGCGGAATGCGGTGACCAGCGTCAGCGGGACGTTCGCCGTCTCGCTGCCCACCAGCATGGCGACATCTCTGAGCAGTTCGAGTGAGGCCGGGTCGGCCCAGTGCAGGTCGTCAAGAACGATCACCAATGGCTGGGTCTGTGCGGTCGTGGCGAGCCAACGGGCGATGGTTTGGTTGCGGTGGAGCAGTGCCGTCTCAGTGGAGCCGCTGGGCATCTCCTCATCGAGGAGTCCGGCCAGCGCCTGGCGGTCCGGTAGCGGCCAGATCTCATCCAGCGCGCGCAGCACCTGCAGCCACGGCCACAGGGCCGGGGTTCCCTCCACACTGTGGCAGTTGCCCCACAGCACCACATAACCGAGGCTGGCACACTGGTCGCGAAACGCCTCCAACAGCCGGGTCTTGCCGATGCCGGGCTCACCGCTCACCGCTGCGATGGCTACACCGTCCCGGCCCGCACGTATCGGCAGCATCTTCAACTCCGAAAGCTGCCGCTCCCGGCCGACAAGGAGTCGCGGTGGCGACTGCGGCGGTATGGGTACCGACACCGCGGTGGTGGTCAAGGGCGGGATTGTCAGGGAGTCGGAGTGCCGGAGGATGTCCTCCTCCAACGCCTTTAGTTCCGGGCCGGGGTCGAGGCCGAGCTGTTCGGTGAGCAGGTCCCTGGCACGGCGGAGTACGGCGAGCGCGTCGGCTTGCCGCCCGGTGCGGTACAAGGCTACGGCCAGCAGACACCACAGCCGCTCGCGTAGCGGGTGCGCGAACGCCTCGGTTTCCAGATGGGTGATCACTGCCTGTGGGCGGCCGAGGTCCAGCAGGGCCTGGGCGCGCCGCTCGATCGCGACCAGGCGCAACTCGCGAAGGCGGCTGACATCCGCGATGGCCCAGGTCTCATCGGCGAATTCGCCGTACGGCTGGCCGCGCCAGAGCCGCAACGCCTTGTCCAGGGAGACGAGCACCTCGCCGGGAGGACGTGCCTCCGAGCGGGTGACCAGTTCGGTGAACCGGATCGCGTCGACGTTCGTGGTGGCGAGCAGGTACCCGGGAGGCCGTCCGATGAGCAGCAGGGGAGGGGTGCGGGGGTTGCGGCCGGGCTCAATGGCCCGGCGGAGATTCGATACATACGAGTGCAAGCTGGACAGGGCGCTGGGCGGAGGTGCCCCGCCGTACAGGTCATCGATCAACGTGTCCGCGGACACGACCACTCCCTGCGCGAGCAGTAGCCGGGCCAGCACCGCACGCGGGCGCGGGCCGCCGAGATCGACCTGGACCCCGTCATCGTTGTAGGCCCCCACCAGGCCGAGAACCCGAAACTCCACCATTACCACCTACGATCTCAGTGGGCATGTCGCCACGAGGATGCCCATGGGTTCGTGAAACCCGATGAACGGCGGCCCCTGCGTCTTGCTGGGGACTCTGCTTCCTTGTTTCACATCGAGTGCCTTCTGGGGAAGAAAGCTCTGTGACATCCGATGCATAGTGACTGCCTGCTCTGCCGTAGCTCGCCCCTCGTAGAGTGATGCCGAATCCACCGAAATCCGATATCTAATCTTAGGGTGTGTGTCGTGGCTCACGAAGCCGATTTTCGGAGCCGGAGCTGATCGGTGCGACGTCAATGTGACCGCCGGCCTCACGGAGAGTACGCCCAGGTGACGGCGGCCATAAGGAGCCGTCCGTGCGGAGCTGGTGCACATGCGGATCGTCGATGGGGAACGCGCAACGCGCCGGACGGTGGCGGGGAGAAGCCGACCGCACACCCAGGGCGGTACGACGGCACCTATCACCGTGATCACCGCCGTGCGTAACGGAGAGATTACGGAATGTTGGTCTCGGGCATTCTTGGCAACGCCTTCGTGCCCGCCCGACCGGAAGTGAAAAAGACGTCATGTGCTGTCACGACGGCACGGCTCGGTCATGCCTTGCCGTGGTCGGCAGGGGGGTCACTCTCCTGGAGAGTCGATCGTGCTCACGATCACATCGCCTGGAGTCGCGGGGAGACGCCAAACGCTCGTGCAGCCGATGTGTGATCCGGCCGTAAGGCGGGGCGATTGGCGGTGAAGTGAGGACTTCCGCCAGGAAGAACGCTCATGTCGTAAGGTGTGGGCTGCCTAGGGGGCGCGCTCCCCAAAGCACACTCACAGGTAACGGCAAGTAGTGGTGACTGCTCGCCCGCCCTGAGCAGGCGGGCGAGCAGGACGAGGACTCCGCCAGATCCATCAGGCAAGGCGGAGTCCGTCATGTGGTGGGGTACGTGATGTCAGATCAACCGTCGTCTCCTCCCGGAGTCATTCCTGCTGTCCGCCGGAGTTCGTGACCGCGGAGCCTCACGTCGTCAAGCGATCGGAGTCGCTTGGAACGGCTTCGGATTCCCTCAGGTGGGTGAGGGCGACGGTGGCGAGATCGCCGATCGTGCGGCGTTGCAGGAAGACCGCCACCGGCAGGGTGACGCCGAGGTCGGCCGCGATCCGGTTGCGCAGCTGAACTGTCATGAGGGAGTCGAGGCCCAGGCGCTGCGGGCGCTGCGCCGGGTCGACCTTCTCCGGGGGAAGCTGGACGATGGCCGCGACCTGCGTGCACAGGTACGCCGCGATGAGCTGTTCGGCCTGCTCGTTGCCGAGGCCGGCAAGGGTGGCCGGTTCGAGTTCCGCCATGGGGGCGGCATCCCCTGGACCGTCTTCCACGAGGTGCCGCAGGAGGGACGAGGTGCGCATGGTGGGGAAGTAGTGGGTCCAGGCGGTGGGGTCGAACGACATGACGGACGCCTGGGCATGCGGGGAGGGGAGCAGGCGGTCGAGGACGGCCAGGCCCTCGGCGGGAGCGAAGCCGGCGAAGCCGCGCTCGTTCAGCCGGAGGTCCTTGCTCGCCTTGGCGACCTGTCCGGTGGCGGACCACTGTCCCCAGTTGACGGTCAGGGCCGGGAGCCCGTTGGCCCGCCGATGCCAGGCCAGCCCATCCTGGTAGCCGTTGGCCGCGGCATAGTTGCCCTGCCCGGGCGAGCCGATCACCGAGGCCGCGGACGAATAGAGGAGGAACAAGTCGAGGGGCAGGTGGCGGGTGAGTTCGTGCAGGTGCCAGGACCCGTGGACCTTGGGAGGCATGGGCGCGAGAAACCGCGTGCGGTCCAACTGCGCCAACGTACCGTCGTCGAGGACGACGGCGGAGTTGACGACTCCTCGCAGGGGAGGCATGCGCCGGGCGATGTCGTCAAGGAGATCTGTCACCGCTGCCCGAGACGCTATGTTCGCCGTGCTGATGTGCACCTGCGCGCCGGCGGACCGCATCGCGGCGATCCGGTCCATCACGCTCTCCGCAGCGCCGCTGCGGCCGACCAGGACGAGATGGCGCGCGCCTTTCTTGACGAGCCACTCCGCGGTGAGCAGCCCGACCCCGCCGCAGCCGCCGGCGATCAGGTAGGTCCCATCCGGCCGTACGGGGACCGGATTCGCGGAAGGAAGCGGTCGGTGGCGGAGCCTCGTGCTGTATCTGCGACCGTCCCGCAAGGCGATCTCCGTCTCGGTGCCGTCGTTCCTGATCTCGGCTGAGAGGGCACGGAGGATGCCGGAGTCCGGATCCTCGGGAAGGTCGATCATTGAGCAGCGCAGTTCGGGATGCTCGTAGGGGATCACACGGCCGATGCCCCACACCGCGGTCTCCGCGGGGCTGACGTCGCCGGTATCGTCCGGAGCCTGGGCGGCCGTGGTGACCAGCCAGAGCCGGGGAGCAACCTGCTGATCACTCGTGAGCCCCTTGACCAACGCGAGCACCTCGTAGGAGCGCTCCAGCGCGTCCGGTCCGGCCGTCTCCTCGACGGGGCGCGCGGTGGACAGGCGCACGACGGCTCTCGGGGGCCACGCTCCGCTCTCCGATTGCTCCTTGATGAGCATCGTCCAGTCCTCGGTGGAGGAGAGGTCGAGCACGCACCGGTGGGGGTCGAGCCTCTGGTAGCCGGCACCCGGCTGGACCAGCAGCGGCTCGCCTCCAGCGGCCGCCAGCGAGGCGCACAGTTCGGCGCCGAGGGGGGAGTCGCTCACCACCAGCCAGGGAGCCTGCTCGGGTGCGGGGTCGGTGAGAGGCTCCAGTTCCGTCCACTCGACGCCGTACAGCAGACGGCGTGCCCTGTGCTCGACGACCTCCGGTGGATCGGCGGCCAGCCGCTGGATCTGGAAGCCGTCGATGGAGGCGAGCACGCGGCCCTCGTCGTCACCGACCAGCACGTCGAATTCGACCAGGCGGGACTCCTGCCCGGCCGATGTCCGTACGGCGGTCGACCACAGGCGCCGGCCGGGCTCCGGGCGCGCATGCACCCGGCAGCGCCCGGTGTGCACCGGCAGGTAGGTGTCGTCCCCGGTGTCACCGCCGCCGAGCAGGGCCATCACGGGCTGAAGGGCCGCGTCCAGCAGCGCCGGATGGAACAGGTAGCGTCGCAGTCCGGTGGCGATGCCGGGGTCCACCCGCAGCTCGGCGGCCACCACCCCGTCCCCGCAGTGGAGCGCGACGATCGACTGGAAGGGGCCGGTCTGCTCGATGCCGCGGCTGCGCAGCATGGCGTAGTGCTCGGCCACGTCGACCGTCTGCGGATAACAGGCCAGGTCCGGACTTCCGGCCCAGCGGGCTTCACCGGCGGAGCCGCCGGGACGTAGCACGGCCGTTGCGACCGGGGTCCATTCGGTCGTCCCGCCGCCGGTCGTGTCGGCGAGGTAGCACGTCCAGCGGCGGCCGCGGTCGTCCTCGTCCGGGTCGAGACGGGCCTGGAGACGCTGGGGCGTCCCGGGGGTCAGGAACACGGCGCGCTCCAGGCGGAGCTCCTCGACGGCGAAGGGCCGGTCGCCGTACGCCTCCTCGCCGGCGGCCAGGGCGAGCTCGTGGTAGGCGGTGCCGGACAGCATGGGCATCTCGTGGACGCGGTGGTGGTTGAGGTAGGGCAGTCGCTCGTCGTCGAGGTCGAAGTCCCACACCAGGGTGCCGGCGGGGGCCAGCGTGAGGCCGGTGCCGGTGATCGGGTGCCCGCCGCCGTCCCCGACGGCCCCGGTCCGCCTGACCGGGTCCCTCCAGTAACGCTCGCGCTGCCAGGGGTAGGAGGGCAGGGGGATGTGGGGTCCACGGTCGGGCTGCATCCGGGGGAAGTCGATCGTCCGCCCCTTGACGTACAGCTCGGCCGCGGCTTCCAGAAGGGCGGTGCGACCGGGCGTGTCGCGGGCGAGCACGGTGACGACCACCCCGTCCTCGCCGGCGTGGCGCAGGTTCTGCTGGATGGCCCGGGCGAGCAGCGGGTTGGGGCTGAACTCCGTGAAGGTGTCGAACCCCGCCTCCACCAGATGCTGGACGGCGTCCGCGAACAGCACCGGCTCGCGAAGGTTGTCAGCCCAGTACGCCGCGTTCATCTCGGGCCCGTCCAGGAGGCGGCCGGTGACCGTGGAACACAGCGGGACGTCGCCCCACCGGGGACGCAGGGGGGCGAGCAGTTCGAGGAGCGGTTCGCGGAGGGGGTCCATCTGCGGGCTGTGCGAGGCGATGTCCACCTGTACACGGCGCCCGAAGACGCCTTCGGCGTCAAGGTCGCGGAGGATGGCGTCGATCTCCTCGGGCTCGCCGGCGAGCACGCAGGAGACCGGGGAGTTGCTCACCGCCAGGACCGTGGTTCCGCGCCGCTTCATGATCAGCTCCTGGGCGCGTTCGGACGACAGCTCGACCGCGGCCATCGCCCCCCGTCCGCTGGTGGCCCGGATGAGCCGGCTGCGGCCGCAGATGATCCGCGCGGCGTCGTCGAGATCGAGGATTCCGGCCACGTGTGCGGCCGCCACCTCTCCCATCGAGTGCCCTACCACAGCGTCCGGTTCGAATCCCCACGACCGCCACAGGCGGGCGAGCGCGACCTGCACCGCGAAGATCGTCGGCTGGGCCACATCGATCTCGGCAAGGCGGGAGGTCTCCGGGGCGGCGTTGAGCTCGGCGGTCAACGACCAGTCGACGTAGGGGCGCATGGCGTTCTCACAGTCGGCGATCGCCGCGGCGAAGACCGGCTCCTCGTCGAGCAGGTCGCGACCCATGCCGACCCATTGCGCCCCCTGGCCCGGGAACACCCATGCCGTCCGGTGCGGGGCGTCGGGATCCCGGACGTCATCGGCCTCGCCGGCGTACACGCCTTCCGCGTGGCCGTTCGCGGCGAAAGCGTCCAGTTTGGCGGCGGCCTCCTCGCTCGTGCCGGCGACGACCGCCAGCCGCTGGTCGTGGTGGCTGCGCCGTGCCCCCGCCGCGCCGGCGATCTGGTGCAGCGAGGAGGGGAGCAGGTCCCGGTAGCGCGCGGCGAGCGTGCTGAGCGCGGAGGGGGTACGCGCTGAGATCGGCAGCAGCACCGCGCGGTCGCCGTCCTCGCACCGCTCCTCCGGTCGGCTCCGCTCGTCCCGTTGCGAAGCGGAGGGCGGCTCCTCGACGACGATGTGCACGTTCGTGCCGGTGATGCCGAAGCTGCTGACCCCGGCCCTGCGGGGTCCGTCCTCCTGTGGCCAGGGCTGTCCCCGGTCGCACACCCGCACCCGGATCTCGTTCCAGGGAATGGAGGGGTTGGGCGAGGCGAAGTTGAGGCTGGCCGGGAGCCACCCGTGCCGTACGCACAGCACGGTTTTGATCAGTCCGGTGACACCGGCGGCGCCCTCGGTGTGGCCGAGGTTGGTCTTCACCGAGCCCACGAGGAGCGGCCGATCCTCGGGCCTCCCCTGCCCGAGTACCCCATCCAGTGCGGCGATCTCCACCGGGTCGCCGACGCTGGTGCCGGTGCCGTGGGCCTCCACGTACGCGACGCTCGCCGGGTCCACCCCGGCGTCCCGGTAGGCCGCTTTCAGAGCCGCCTGCTGTCCAGGGACCTGGGGGGCCATGAAACTGTCCGAGTGCCCGTCGTTGCTGGCGGCGGCCCCGCGGATCAGGGCGTGAACCCTGTCCCCGTCGGCCAGCGCTCGAGAGAGGGTCTTCAACACGACGATGCCCGCGCCCTCGCTGCGGACGTAGCCGTCGGCGCGGGCGTCGAACGTCTTGCACTGGCCGTCCAGGGCCATCATCGCGCCCTGGGAGAATCCGATGCCGTGGTCGGGGGTGAGGATGGCGTTGACGCCACCGGCGAAAGCGAGGTCGCACGCCCCCGTGCGAAGTGACTGGACGGCGAGCTGGATGGCGACCAGCGAGGAGGAGCAGGCGGCATCGAGCGCCACGCTCATCCCTTTGAGGTTCAGGGCGTGGGAGATGCGGCCGGCGTTGCCCCCTCGGGTGCTTCCCGCGACCGTGTGCACGTCGAGCTCTTCGATGACTCCCGACTGACGGTCCCAGTAGTCGCTGGTGATCACCCCCATGAAGACCGCTCCGGTCAGCTCCGGCATTCGTTCCAACACCAGGCCGGCGTCCTCGAAGGCCTCCCAGGCCACCTCCATCACCATGCGGTGCTGGGGGTCCATCGCCGCGGCCTCACGGGGGGAGATGCCGAAGAACTCGGCGTCGAACTCGTCGATACCGGAGACGAAACCGCCGTACTTGGAGGCGATCTTGCCCGGCACGCCGGACACGGGGTGATAGACCTCCTCGACCGGGAACCGGTCGGATGGGATCTCGGAGATCGTGTTCTCACCGCGGCACAGCAGCTCCCACAGCTCCTCCGGGGAGTTGGCACCGGGCAGCCGGCAAGCCATCCCCACGACGGCGATCGGCTCTGGCGAGGACGTGGTTTCGTGGTTCAAGCTCATTGCGGTGTTCCTGTCACTGCTTTTGGGCGGAAGGCCGGGAACTCCGCGCCCATGCCTGAGCGAGCAGCGCGGAGTCACCGCGGCCGGAGAAGAGGCCGCGCATCTTCGCAGCCTGCTGTTCCAGCGCATCGAACGATGGCGGTCGTCACTTGCCGCCGACTTGTGGACCCCCTTGCCGCCGGCTTGAGTTTGCGTCCCGAGATGACGCCGGGCCGGCAGCGGCCGGCGCGGGTAAGGGCGTGGTGAGGAAACCGACCAGCGCGGCGATCAGGGGAAGCGCGATCCGCTGAGCGGAGGCACGACTGAATAACCAGTGCACAGGAGTGACTCCGTGACTATGGTCGTGCCTTCCGGGCACGGCTGGGGGATGTCGGTCGCCGATAGTGACCGGTCGCGCTTGTAAGTCGCTTGGCCTCGATTGCAGCGAGCTTGCCGAAGGCCCACAGCACCGCCGTGGTCACCCGCCGGTACCGCGAGCCGAACCGCGACATCGTGCTCAGGGCGTACTACGCCGCCGGGCCGGGCCGCCCTGACGAGCCGAACCAGCGGAGCGGGAGCCACGCCGTGACCAGGCGCGGCCGGTGCGCGATGAGGAACGTGGCCGCGATCGGAGATGCCATGCCGGCGACGGTGTCGGGAATCGCCGGCGGCACTGGGCGCCACGCCGGGGGAAGCGCGAAGGTGACGACGAGCGAGAGCAGCACCGGCGCCGTGGATGTGAGGGCCGACACGGTAACGGTCACGCGCCATACCGTAACCCCCGCCCCCCCGCGTCGCCCGTTCGGATCGCCATGGCGGGCGTGTCTCACCGCCGGGCAGGGGGTGCCCCGGAGTCGGCGGGCACGAATTCCGGCCGGCGGTCGATGCGCGTGCGGTCGGCCTCGGACCCGAAGTGATAGTCGATCTTCCGGGTCGCCTCCGCCCACTGCCTCATCGTGCGCACGGGGGTGAGCGTCTCGACCACGAACGGGTCGTGCCAGCGTTCGACGGCTCGTCGCCACAGCTCCTCCGGGGGGTCAGTGAGCATGTTGCCGATCGTTCCCTCGTAGGCGGCCATCGCCCGCGCGGCTCCGTCCGGCTCGATCTGCAGGACGGGAAAGAACCTCCCATTGCGGATGCGGTCGGGGTGCATCTGCAGGGCCAGGTTGTCCGTCGTGGCCACCTGTACGGACGACGGTGCCAAGGAGCGCAGATGTTCTTCGTACTCGTGACTTCCCAGCAGCTCGACCTGGGCGTCGGAGAGTAGTTCGTGCCGTGCGAATCCCTCGCGGCTGGCGAGCCCTTCCGGTATCACCGCCCCGAACGCGATGGACTCCAGTTCGGGAAAGCGGGGCGCGATGACGGTGCAGAGGTCCTCGAGCTGGTGGGAGTTGCTGCTGACCACGACACAGTCGATCCCCAGGCCGAGGCGACTCCCCCCGCGCAGCCGCCGCCGCTCGGCGGCCTTGTCCAGGAGTGCCAGCGTGTTCATCGCCCGGTCGAACGATCCGCGTCGGCCGCGAATCCGGTCGTGCACCTCCGCGGTGGCGCCGTCGAGGCTCACGCTCACCTTGAAGGAGCCCCGTACGATGTCGTCGATCATTTCGGGGCGCAGCGACCAGCCTCCGGTGAAGAGCGAGACCGCTATCCCCGCGTCGGACATCCGGTCGGCGATCTCGAAAACACCCTTCACCAGGAGAGGTTCGCCACCGGCCAGGCAGACGCCGTACGGGTTCATCGCGATGATGGCGTCGGCGGCGCGAAGCATCTCATGGTGATCCAGCTGACGTGGCGGTCGACGCCCGGATTCCGAGTAGCAGTGGGAACACCGCAGCGGGCACGCGTAGGTGATGTCCCAGACGATCTCAAGCGGGCGATCGGGTATTTTCATGGTGGCGCTCCTGACGCATGACAGGCCGGGGCCGGCTTTGTGGATGTGAGGAACTCCGGGTGAGTCCTTGCGGCGAACGGATGGGTGAGGCCGTCACGGCCAGGCAGGTGGTGCCCGCCTGGCGCGTCAGCCGGTGGCGATGAGGAACTGGGTGGCGGCGAGTTCGGCGTAGAGCGGGTCCGTGGCGACCAGCTCGCTGTGGGTGCCGACCGCCTGGACCCTGCCCGCGTCGATGACGACGATCCGGTCGGCCAAGGTGACCGTGGACAGCCGGTGCGCCACGACCAGCACCGTCGTCGTCCGGGCAGCCTCGGCGATCGTGTCCCGTAGCGCCGCCTCGTTGACGGCGTCGAGCTGTGAGGTGGCCTCGTCCAGCAGCAGCAGGCGGGGACGGCGTAGCAGCGCGCGGGCGATGGCCACGCGCTGGCGCTCGCCGCCGGAGAGCTTGGTGCCGCGGTGGCCGACCAGGGTGTCCAGGCCCTTGGGCAGCCGGGCCACCAGATCGTCGAGGCGGGCGGTGCGCAGGACTCGCTGTATCTCGTGGTCGGTGGTGTCGGGGGCGCCGAGCAGGAGGTTGTCACGGAGGGAGCCCGACAGGACGGGAGCGTCCTGCTCGACGTATCCGATCGCGGACCGCAGCTCCGGGATGTCCCAGGCGCTTAGGTTACGGCCGTCAAGGAGGATGCCTCCCGAGGTCGGCTCGTAGAACCGTTCGATGAGGGAGAAGAGGGTGGTCTTGCCCGCGCCGGAGGGGCCGACGAAAGCGGTCATGCCCTGTGATGGGACGGTGAAGGTCACCCCGCGATGCACGGGCGGCAGGCCGGGCGCGTAGTGGAAGTGCACGTCGTGGAACCCCAGTTCGGCGGGTGCCGTGCCGGGCGCGGGGAGTACGGCGGCAGGCCTCTGCGGCTCGGCCGGCAGTCGTTCGGCCTCCTGGATACGTGCGATGGCCGCGGCCCCGACCTGATACTGGCTGACCGCGGTGACGAGCCCTTGGACGGGTGCCACCAGGTTGAACACGTACATCAGGAACGCGATCAGCGTTCCCACGTCGGTCACCCCGGCGGCCACCCACTGGGGAGGGGGCGGCGCGCCGTGGGGAACCGGTTGTCGTCGTCCGGTATACGCCAGACCGGTTCGAAGAACACCGGATCGGCCTGGCAGTAGGTCACAAGCTGGGGAAGTGTCTCTTTCATCTGGTCGAACTCCAGGATGCTGAAGGCGCGAAGGGAACTGTTCGCACGAGATCGTGTTTTCTGACATCACACGCCGGTCGCCGGCCGCCGGGGACGGTCCGGTTCGAGAACGATCGGCAGTCCGAGGAGGTAGCGCACGCTGCTCTGCCGGTAGTGCAGACTCTGGGAGTCACGGGCGAGCTCCATGTCCGGGAAGCGCCGTGCGAGCGTGCCGATGGCGATCTGCGTCTGGGCCCTGGCCAGTTCCGCTCCCAGGCAGTGATGGTGGCCGTGCCCGAAGGAGAGATGGGGGTTGCTCGCCCGCTCGATGTCCAGCAGGTCCGGATCGGTGAAGAACGACGGGTCCCGGTTGGCCGCCACCAGTGACGCGGTGAGGAGGTCGCCCTTCGGTATCGGCGTGCCCTCCACATCGATCGGGGCCGTCACGCGACGGGCGATGCCCACGGGGAACGGTGTGATGAGTCGCAGCAGTTCCTCGACCGCGGTGACGATCAGCGTGGGGTCGTCCACGAGCCGCTTCCACTGCTTGCGCCGGAGCAGAGCGGCGACACCGCTCGCCAGCACGGTCGTCGGCGCCCGATGCCCGTTCACCATCAGAAACCTGGCCGCCGAGATGAGGTCCTCTTCGGACAGTCCGTCTCTCTCGGCTTCGACGACCCAGCCGAGCAGGTCATCCGAGGGGCGGTTCCGCCTGGCCGCGATCAGGGCGCGCAGGTAGTCGTCGATGTCGCTGTGCGCCTTGGGAGGCGGGGAGACAAGCCTTTCCAGGATCCACTCGTGTATGTAGCCCCGGTCCTGCTCCGGCACGCCGAACAGCTCGCACAGGACGACGACCGGCAGGGGGTAGGCGAACGTCGGGAGGAGGTCGATCACCTCGTGGGCGGGGATCGCGTCCAGCAGCGCGTCGGTCTCACGTTGTATGCGCGGACGCAGCGCCTCCACCCGTCGCGGTGTGAGGTGCCGCTCGATCAGCCGGCGCAGCCGGGCGTGCTCCTGCCCCTCGATCGTGATCAGATCCAGTTCGCCTTGATGGGCGAGAGCCGGATCGGCCGACTGGAGCCGGAACCCCGCTGTGATCTCCGCGTCCCCGGTCAGTCCCGGGCCGGCGAGGGGCGTGGTGGTCGCCTCGTGCCCGGTCAGCAGCCAGGACGTCGCCATGCCGGACGCGTTGACCCGATGGATCGGCCCCAGCTCCCGCCACTGCCGGAGCGCGTCGGGGTCGTTGAAGATCGCCGGGGTGAGTACCGGGAGCCTTGCCGGGGCCTTCAGGTGAGCGCCCGCCTCGCCCGCCTGCCGGTCCAGATCGGTAAGGAAGGGAACGAGCGCCGGGATCACCGCCTCCGGGTCGGCGGTGGAGAGCACCAGGACCGGGCAGAGCAGATCCGGGGCGGAGTCTCCGGGTACCGGACTCCCGTCACTCTGTGAGCCCACGACCACCACCGCGGCCACCCGCTCCGGATGACGATCCGCGACCTCCGTCGCCGCGGATCCGGCCGTACCGTAGCCAAGTAGCACAGCGCGATCCGGGCTGTCCGGCGCCGCCAGGAAATCCGTGATCCCTCCGATGCACGCGTCAAGGTCACCAGCCGGTACACCGGTCATCCGCACCTGCCAGCCCCGGCCGGTGAGCTCGTCCTCCAGGCGCTCGCTCCCGGCACCCCGGTTGAGGATCATCAGGACACGCCCCCCGGCGTCCTGGGTCGACTTGTCGTCCTTCGAGACCGTAACGGACAGTGCCCCGATCACACCGTTGGCGACTGTCGCCACGTCGTCTTCCCCCGATACTGCGGTAATTCAGAACGCCCCGCTTGGCTTGTGATCAATGCTGCCGGGGGAAGTTGGGATGCTCTTGTGGGCACTTGGGGTGTCGTTGTGGCCGACTTATGAGGTTCCCACCGTGGAGCGTCACCTGCGAGGTTCCGTCGCTGTCCGCATGTTCGCTCCTCGGCCGGGCGCGGGTGACGGACAGGAAGACCGGGGCGAGCATGGCCGGTGACTCTTTTGGAGGCCTGGACTCCTGGGAGGCGGCGTCGGGTTCGGACTCGATCTGGGGCGTCCCGGCGTTGCCGCAGCCGAGGGGCGGTGCGGGAGACTTGGAAGGTGACAATCGAGAACGCCCGCCCAGGTCCGCCGGAGACCAGCCCCTCCATCGTGCTGCTCACGCTGGCGCATCGGATCGAGTCCGAACTCGGCGCGGCCCTCGCGCCGCTCAGGCTGACGGTGAGCAGGTTCGGCCTGCTCGGACACATCTCCGGCGTGCCCGGCGCGTCGTTCAGTGACTTGGCGCGAATGTCCGGAATCACCGTCCAGAGCGTTCATGCGGCGGTGAAGGCGCTGTCTGGGGCCGGGCTCGTTCGTGACAACACCGCTCGCGCCGGGTCCGCTTCGGCCATCGAGATCACGCCCGAGGGGGCGAGCCTCATGCGGGAGGCGATGAAGGCCGTGAACGGGGTGGACGAGCGGCTGTTCGGCTCGGACGCCGACCTGATCCAGCGTCAGATCGCCGACACCGTACGCGCCGCGTTCGAAGGGCGTTCCCGGTCCTGATCCGACGTGCGAGCCGCCCCGGGCGGCGGGGCCGCTACCTTCAGGTAGGCTGAAGCACCTGCTAAGCTTCAGGCTGCCTGAAGGGTGCGGGGGGGAACTCGTGGAAGGTCTGCTGCTGTCGGCCCATGTACTCGCCGGCACGGTGTTCGTCGGAGGCTCGGCCGTCGCGACTCTGTCCGGAGCAGCGCGAGGCCCTCGCCGCCCCCGGCGACGGCAAGCGGTTGCGCACCCTGAGCATGCTCGCCGGAATCTACCGAGCTGTGGGCCGGTGCTCCGGCGTTCACGCCGGGGGTGAAGGTCTGCGCGCGGGGGACCTCGCAGACCTGTCGCCGGTGCGGCCGTCGTGATGCGGCGGCCCGGGACGGGACACGGTACGCCTGTGTCAATCCCGGGTGCGGCTGGGTCGGCCATGCCGACACCAACGCCGCGATCAATATCGACAACGCCGTCGGAACGCCGGTGTCAGGACGTGGAGACCTCGGGAATGCCCGGTCTGTGAAGCGTCAACCCCCGCGCGTCGCCCAGCCCGACGCGACGGGAAGAATCCACGGCCCTCAGGCCTGGGAGGAGTTCAAAACCTGCTGTGGGCGACCGTCGTGGTCCTCATGATCGTCCGCCCGGGAGCCCAGGCGTGATCACCATCGAAGATCCGTGGGATCCGGGGCATGGCATGCGGCTTCCAGGTCTGTGTCGACGTGTGAGAACCCCACGTGCTCGCCGACCGGTGGGCCGAGGCGCTCGGCTGGGAGGTCGGCCTCACGACGAATCCTGAGAGCCGGTGAGCGGTGTCTCGAAGCGGGCCAGCCAGGTGGTGAGGAGCGATTCGAGGTGCGCGGCCTCTTCGGGGGTCAGTTCGTCGAGGAGGCGGCGTTCGTTGCGCATGTGCTCGGTGAACGCCCGGTCGATCAGTTCCTTGCCGGCGGGGGTGAGCGCGACCACCCGGCCGCGGCCGTCGCTCTCGCTCGGGCGGCGGGCGACAAGCCCGTTGCGTTCGAGCCGGTCGATGCGTTTGGTCATCGCGCCGGTGGTGACCATGGTGAAGGCGGCGAGTTCCCCGGGCGCGCGCTCGAACGGCGCGCCGGCGCGCCGGAGGGTGGCGAGGACGTCGAACTCCCCCTCCCCGAGTTCGTATCGCCGGTAGACGACACAGAGCTGTTCGGTGAGGTGCCCGGCGAGACGGTGGAGTCGTCCGATCACCCCCTGTGGGCTCACGTCCAGGTCCGGGCGCTCGCGGGCCCATTCCTGCTGGATGCGGGCGACGTGATCCAGGGATTCGTTCATGGAGGACAATATAGCTTCCAGGGAAGTTATATTATCTTCCATGGAAGCTAATTTTCGCTGGGTGCTGGTCACGGCGGTGGCGCCGATCGCCTGGGGGACGACCTACTTCGTCACCCACCGGTTCCTCCCGCCCGGCTACCCGCTGTACGGGGCGGTCATCAGGGCGCTGCCCGCGGGGCTGCTGCTCCTCCTCGCCGGCGGGAAGCGCCCCCACGGGTCGTGGTGGTGGAAATCCCTGGTCCTCGGGACGCTCAACATGGGCGCGTTCTTCGCGCTGATCTACCTGGCGGCTCAGCTGCTCCCGACGGGCATCGCCTCGATGATCATGGCGACGTCACCTGTCGCGATGATGCTCACCGCCTGGTCGCTGCTCTCGGAACGTCCGCGGATCGCGCACCTGGCCGGAGCCGGCATCGGCGTCGCGGGCGTGTGCCTCATGCTGTTCGCCGGCGCGGCCGCCGTCGACGCGCTCGGCGTGCTCGCGTCCGTCACGGCCATGGTGATGTCGTCGGTCGGCTACGTACTGGCCAAGCGATGGGGCACGGACGTCGACGTGCTGTCGTCGACCTCGTGGCAGCTCATCGCCGGAGGAGTCGTCCTGGTGCCTTTCGCCGTCGCGGTGGAGGGTCCGCCGCCGGACCTGGGGGGATCCGCGATCCTTGGGTTCGGTTATGTCAGCGTCGTCGCGACGGCTCTCGCCTTCGCCGCCTGGTTCGCGGGACTGCGGCACCTGCCGGCGGGAACGGTGGGACTCGTCGGGCTGCTGAACCCGGTGACCGGGGTACTGCTCGGCACGACGATCGCCGGAGAGGTGCTCACCGTCCAGCAGTTCTGCGGGCTGGTGCTGACCTTCCTTGGAATCCTCCTCGGGCAGCCCGTCGCGGCCCGCCTCGCCGCGGCCGTCCGAACCAGGCGTTCACCCTCCGGCTGCCTGCCGTGATCGGCCTGTCCCCGACGTTCCAGCCGTAGATCGTGATGGTCCGGGTGAGTATCGTCGCCGTATGCCTGAACTGATCGCGCCCACCACGCGTTTGCACTCCGCCTGGCGTGAGGCGCATCACGAGTGGGGTCCCGGCCTCCACGAGGACGGATTCGGGCTGGGGCCGTCCGACGAGGTCGACTCGCCGGACGGATTCGCGGCCTGGGTGGCGCGACTGGCCGAGGGGTCGGATCCGGCGAAGCCGGTGGAGGCCGGCCGAATGGGTTGCGTGTATCGGTGGATCGTCGAGGGCGACCGGGTGCACGGCGGGATCGCGCTGCGGCACGGGCTCAACGACTACGTGCTGCGGTTCGGCCACATCGGGTACGGTGTCCGGCCGTCTTCACGTCGGCGTGGGCTGGCCACCTGGGCACTGGGCCGGATGCTCGGCGAGGCGCGGGAGCTCGGTCTGGACCGGGTGCTGATCGTCTGCGAAGTCGGCAACCTCGCCTCGGTGAAGACGATCGAGCACAACGGCGGTGTCCTCGAAGGCGTACGGGACACCGGGTACGGTCCCGCACGGCGCTACTGGATCAAGATCTAGTCGGCGGGGGCCGGCGCGGAGACGGATACGGCCACCGCCGGTACGACCGGGCGCCGGTGGCCATCGGCACCTGCGGGCAGCCCGCATGTCATCTGATGGAATGTCCGCTTCTAAGCTTCAAGGTGTGACGAAATACCTTGATGTGCATCCGGAGGGTCCGCAGCCTCGGTTGATCGGCCAGGTGGTCGAGCTGCTGCGTGCGGACGGGCTGATCGCATATCCGACGGACTCGTGCTACGCCCTGGGGTGCCGCCTCGGTAACAAGGAGGGCGTCGACCGGATCAGAGAGATCCGCCACCTGGGCAGCGACCATCACTTCACCCTGGTCTGCAGAGACTTCGCTCAGTTCGGCCAGTTCGTGCATGTGAGCAATGCGCTGTTCCGCTCGGTCAAGGCGGCGACCCCCGGCGGATACACGTTCATCCTGCCCGCGACCAAGGAGGTGCCGCGGCGGTTGCTGCACCCCCGGAAGAAGACGGTCGGTGTCCGGATCCCCGACCACGTCGTCACGCAGGCGCTGCTGGCCGAACTCGGCGAACCGCTGCTGTCGAGCACCCTGCTGCTGCCCGATGAGACCGAGCCCCTGACGCAGGGCTGGGAGATCAAGGAGAGGCTCGATCATGTGGTGGACGCCGTCATCGACTCCGGTGAGTGCGGTGCCACCCCGACGACGGTCGTCGACCTCTCGCAGGGCGAGCCGGAGATCCTCCGCCGGGGCACCGGAGACCCGTCCCTCTTCGAGTAAGACGGCCGACACTGTTCACGGTGGGTCCGGCAGGGTCTGGGGCCCGGGGCGGGGCCCCGGGGGGGCCCCCGCCGCACAACCCCCCCCCCCCCCCAG